>JAHECQ010000365.1 GCA_024641625.1 Acidimicrobiales bacterium
GAGGTGAGTTCAAGTCCCCCCTCCGACACGTTTGGCATAAGCCCTGGTCAGAGCGTTTTGACGCTGCGGCCGGGGCTTTGTTGTGTCGGAGCTGACGACGCAGCAGGCCTGTGACCTGGGGTTTTGTGGGGTGTCGGAGGGGTGGACTCTCACTATTCCGTCCATTGCACCCTGGCTACAAAAGCCCTGGTCAGCGGGGGTGTCCTTGGGTAGGGGTGTCGTCTGCAGATGGATTTGCAAATGTCGGAACCGTGATCGTCTTCGCGTGTCCTCAGCACGTGAGTCATGAGGACGCAGGCTGGATCGGCCGTGCCCCGTGGAGTGGTGGAAGTAGGTCTGTGATCCTTGGCTTCGCCAGCTGATGTTATGCGGCTGGCAGCGCAGCGGTGCTGGCGGCTGTGACCTCCTCGGGGTTGGCGTCGATCTGGGCCATGGATTCCTCGGACAGGTAGCGGCGCTCGGCGATGGCCCAGTCGTCGTGTTGGTCCAACAGGACGGCGCCGACGAGGCGGATGACCGAGGCGTCGTCGGGGAAGATCCCCACGACGTTGCTGCGGCGTTTGATCTCTTTGTTGATCCGCTCGAGCGGGTTCGTCGAGGCGATCTTGCGCCAATGAGCCCGAGGGAAGGAGGTGTGGGCGAGTACGTCGATTTCCGCGTTCTCGAGGATCGCGGCGGCCTTGGGGAACTGGGGTTCGAGGATCCGGACAACCTCGTGGAGCTGGTCCCGGCACGCCTCGGCGGTCGGTTGAGCGAAGACCGTGCGCACGGTCGCGGCGACCATGTCCTTGGATGCCGATGCCACGGTGCCCAAGATGTTGCGCATCAGGTGGACCTTGCAGCGCTGCCAGGACGCGCCGGCGAGCACGCGTGGGATCGATGCCTTCAGCCCGGCGTGCGCGTCGGAGATCACCAGGTGCACACCGGCGAGGCCCCGGTCCTTCAAGCCCCGCAAGAACGCGGTCCAGAACACCTCGTCTTCGGAGTCGCCGACATCGACGCCGAGCACTTCGCGGTCCCCGTTCGCGGTGACGCCGGTGGCGACCACGACGGCCCGGGAGATGATCCGGTGGTTGATGCGGGCCTTGACGTAGGTGGCGTCGAGGTACACGTAGGGGAACCCGACGTGATCGAGTCGACGGCTCCGGAAGATCGCCACTTCTTCGTCGATGCCGGCACAGATCCGCGACACCGTCGACTTCGACACCCCGGACTCACAGCCCAGCGCCCGAACGAGATCATCGACCTTCCGAGTGGATGTGCCAGTGGTGTAGGCGGTCATGATCACACCCCACAGGGCCTTGTCGACCCGGCGGCGAGGCTCCAGCAGCGACGGGAAGAACGACCCGACCCGCACCTTGGGGATCCGCAGCTCGACATCGCCCGCCGGGGTGGACAACAGCCGAGACCGCGACCCGTTGCGCTGGTTGGAGCGGGCCTCGGTTCGTTCATGCGGGGCGGCACCGATCGCCGCGGTGAGCTCCGCGTCGATCAACTCCTGCATCCCTTGCTCGAGCAGTCGGCGGAACAGCTCCTTGGTGTCGCCGTCACCCAAGCGCGCCAACAGGTCAGCAACTCGGGCATCATCGTCATGGGTCATCGCGTGGTCTCCTTCAGTGAGTGCTTTCGCAGGTCTCACCAAGAATCACGCGATGGCCCACCCATCACGGGGACCGTCTCGCTACTTCCACCACCTCACGGGACGCCAACCACACGATTGCGTCGGACATCGGTCAAACTCCCGCACACTTGCGGCAACGTCGACCGCGTGGCCGAGCGCACCGTTGCGGGGCGGGCGCCCGCAACGATGCTCAGTCTTCTCCTTCGCCTCCTCGTCGTAGCGATCAACCGGGGGCGGACGCGTCGCGATCGTGGCGGGTGAGGAGCCGGCGGGCTTGGTCGAGCACCTCGTCCGGAGTGAGCGAGCGCCCGGCCTCCATCGCGGCCTCAAACCGCTCGGGGCCGAGTTCGGTTTCGAGGAGCCGTTGGGCGGTGGTGCGCCAGAACCGAGGTGAGCCTGGTTGGTGGACGCACATGGCCATCACCGCCCCGAGGAGTTCGGCCGCGGGCACAGGGTCGACCGTTGCGTAGATTCGTGCCGCGACTGCGCCGGTGGTGACTGTCTGCGCCGTCTTGGTGAGTCAGCGGTGGCCTTCGAGGAGCCAGACGAGCCGGCCGACCGCGTTGCTCGCGTCGGTCGAGGTCAGCCTCGGCGTACGCGGCGATGAAGTCGCCGATGCCGGCCGCCGACGGGGAGGCTTCGGCGCCGAGGTCCTCAGAGACGAGCCCCGCGGTTGGTGCGACATGGTCGAGTAGGGCCCGCGTGTCCTGCCACGGATCGGCCGATGAGAGGTCGAGCGGCGTCGAGCACCGATCCGCGGCGGCGAGGAACCGCACGACCCGGGCGGGTTCGGTGCTTCGTCGACATCGACGCCGGGGGTGCGGGCACGATCCAGGAGATCTCGCACCGAGGCCGACGCCGTGCTGGTGCGTCGAGGCCGGCCGTCGTCGGCCCAGGTGCCGAACTGTGCCACGTAGTTCGGGCCACCGGCTTTGGCTCCAGGGCCGACGACGCTCTTCTTCCAGCCGCCGAATGGTTGCCGTCCGGGGTCCGAAGGCGCAGATGTCGGCCTGCGCGCTGCTGTTCGAGCCGTGTACTCACGGCGCACCGGCCTCACGGCTCGGCGAAGGGCGCAGCCGGTCGGTGAGCGTCCCCGACGGCATCCTCAACCGGTTTCGCCGTTTCCCGACGTTTGGTTGTCGCCGGTCTCTTGATCGGCGATCTCGCCCAAGGCGCCCTCGGTCTGATCGAGGGCGTACGCGACGGCGTCGTCGTAGGTCATCTGCTCGCCTCGGGTTCGAAACTGGCGCATCCTCTGGTCGCCGAGTGCTTCGATCAGTGCGGAGCGGAGGAGCGTCTGTGCTTGACCGAAGTGGTTTGGTCGCTGCTCGCTCGCCGGTTCGGAGGCCGGCGGCGCGATGGCCTGGCCTCGGCGGAACTGCGCGCGTGCGGCGCCGAGCACGATGGCGGCCGCCTCGGGGTGGTTCGCCGCGAGGGCCTGGGCAGCGGCGAGGAACTGGAGGCCCAGGTTCCCGAAATCGGCCGACCGCACCATCAAGGGGATCCCGCGGAGCACGATCTCCAACGCCAGTTTGGTGTCGCCCGCAAGCATTGGCACCGGCGGACCGTTCACGAGTGCAACGACCGGGACGAATCCCTCGCGGTCGGCGTCGGCGAGCGCCTCCGAGAGCAGCGCACTCGCCCGCGCCGGGTCGATGAATGCCAGGGCCAGGGCGAGGGTGGCCTTGGAGCAGTTGATCGAGATCGGTGCTCGGTGCTTCTGGTGGATCGCGAGGGCTTCTTCGGCCAGGGCGACACCCAGCTCAGCGTTTCCCGATGTCGCTTCCAGCGCCGCCAGGCCGTAGAGAGCGGCTGCGTACAGACGTTCGTCGCCCGTTGCGCGTGCCAGCTCGACTGCTCGGCGGTGGTGCTGAAGGCAGCGGCCGAAGTCACCGGTCTGCATCCATGCCTGGCTGGTCGCGAATTCTGCGAGGCCCTCTATTTCCGTCCTAAGTGCGAGATCGAGATGCTCGCTGGAGTCGCGGGCCTGTCGGGCGAGCTCCAGGGCACGCTCGAACTGGCGTGCCCTCGACGCTGCAAATGCCGCGGCAACAGTTGCCCACGGGTACATGGGGTGTTCGGCCGCGCCGCGCAGCGCCAGGATCGCCTCGTGGTCGAGCAGGGGCGAGGGGCCGATCTGGTAGCCCCACCACAAGCCGGCCTGGGTGAGTCGCAGGCCGCTATCGGCCATGCCCGCCTCGACAGCGAAGGCACCGGCGTTCGCCAGGTTGTCGCGTTCGGCATCTAGGCGTCGCGCCCACCACAGCTGGTCGGCTCCCAGCCCGTCTTGGGCCCATGACTCGGCGAAGGCGGCGTAGTGCAGGGCGTGTCGTTCTCGCAGAACCTGGCTTTCGCCGGCTTCGGCCAGTCGTTCCTCCGCGTACTGACGGATGGTCTCCAACAGGCGGTAGCGGAAGTCGTCGCGTGCCGGTTCAGCAACGACCATGGAGCGCATCACCAACGCCTCGTGGAGGTCGAAGACGGCACCGGAGGTGAGCGGAGCATCGCCACACACCGCTTCGGCATCTTCGAGAGTCCAGCCTCCGGAGAAGACCGAGAGTCGGGCAAGGAGCCGCTGCTCGTCGGGAGAGAGCAGCTCATAGGACCAGTCGATCGCCGAACGAAGCGTCTGGTGGCGCTCGACCGCGCCGCGTCGACCGCCGGCGAGCACCGCAAAGACGTCGTCGAGGCGATCCGCGAGACGGGCCGGGCTCACCGCACGTGTGCGTGCCGCGGCGAGCTCGATCGCCAGGGGAATGCCGTCGAGGCGGCGGCAGACCCGGTCCACGCCGTCGTCGTCGGGATCCACGCCACGGGTCGGGGCCCCGGCAGTCGCCC
>JAHECQ010000366.1 GCA_024641625.1 Acidimicrobiales bacterium
GCCAAGGGACAAGCAGGCGGTGTTCCGATTCCATTAGCGCATGAGTGAGACGGAAACCCTGCAATAGCTTGGTGTCAGTGTCGACTCTGAATCGCCGCTTTGTCACCGAAGGAGTATGCCACGAGTGGTGTCTCCAAACCCGATGCAGATGTCCGGTTGCTGCCGGACTGGATCGAGCGCTAGGTGGGATTGTCTGATCGCGCTTGCTCAGATCTTGTTGAGGGCACCGTCTGCAGGTCATCTGGACAACCAGAGTGGTTTTGGGGTCGAAGCACTCTTGATTGCAGATCCATCGGTTCGCCCGGAAGGCGGCCGGGTAGCGTGTTCAAGAGTGCTGAACTGTCACGAAGAGCGGAGAAGCGGTGGCCGATGTCAGGGTCCAGGTGGGCATCGCCAGTGAGCGGCGTAGGGCGATGAACATCGTCTTTGTTGGCGGCTCGATCACTGGCGGGTCGGGGATGAGCCAACGGGAGTTCGCTCGCGCCCTCACTGAGCGGGGACACCGGATCACGACGCTGACCTATGGCGGGCGGTCGAGAGGCGTCGAGCTGTGGTTGTACGGGCAACTGCTCGCACGCACGCAGCGAGCGCCATTCCCTACCAGGATCCGACCCCTTTTCCGACCGATCTACCGGCTGTCGGGCCGGTGGCCATCAACACAGATCTACGACGATTTCCACCACTGGACCAGCCCGGTGCCAGAGAACGCCTTTCGACGCTTGGCGGCGAAGTCGCGGCCCGATGTGGTCGTGGTTCGATCCATGCGCTCTCGGTCGATTCGTGAGCTGTGTCAGCACCTGGACGAGATCGAGGTTCCGTGGGTGTACCTGGTCGCCGAGAGCCTTGCCATCGACCAGCTGATCGAGTCAGGGCAGATTCCGGCGGCTGCGATCGCGACGGCACGTTCCCACGAGCGACGGCTGCATTCGTCTGGTATTCCCACGACCTTTGTCCCGCAGATGCGAATCGTGACCGGAACGATGGTGGAATCCACCCGCCAGGTGGTGCTGCTCATCAACCCGATCGAGATGCTCGGCGTCGAGATGGTATGGCCATTGGCGGCAGCACGCCCAGACATCCAGTTCGTGCTGCAAGAGTCTTGGCCCTTGAACGACGAGAGCCTCGAAGCGCTCCACGATAAGGCCGGGCCACTTCCCAACGTAACGATCCGTCGCTTTCAGACGGATCGACAGAAGTTGTACGCCGATGCTCGTGTGCTGTTGGCGCCCCATCGCGTCGACAACAATCCGCGAGTCGCCATCGAAGCCCACGCGAACGGAATTCCTGTGCTCTCCTCAGACCAGCCCGGTCTGTTGGAGGTGGTCGGCAAGGGAGGCTTAACCGTTCCGGTCGATGCTGACCCGACTGTCTGGATTGCCGCGTTGAGCGAGATGTGGGATCACCCAGACAGATACGACCAGTTCTGCCGTGAGGCGCTGTTGCACTATCAGCATCCGGACAACGACGTCGAGCGCACCGTGAACCTGTTCGAGAAAGCTCTGAGGGGGGCGATCAACCGTGACATTGCGACAAATAGCAGCAACGTAGACTGACGGACTCCAGGTCGCCGTCGTTCTTTGCCCATCTGGTCATCCATCAGTGTCGAGCACCGAGGAAAGGCCATGAGCACTGCATGCCGATCGCCAGGCAGTCAGCGCCTCGTCTGGCACGCCGCCGGTGCTGTCGCGGCTCACCCCTCCATGGTGATACACGACGCCCGCCGTCGTCATGCCTGGGAGGCCGGGCGCCGCGTTCGGGGTCGGCTCGAGGAAGCGCACCTCATCGTCGCTGAACGAACGAGTCATGATCTCTCCGGTGTCCCAACCGTTGACGCCCCACACCACCGGCGCGTCACCAGACCGCGGCTCGACATGCACCTGGAAGGACAGCTTTCGTTTCACGAATGTCGCCGTGTCGATCGCAAGGAAGACGGGATGAACGAAGTTTCGACTCGATCTCAACCCGGCGATCAGAGCACCACCCGTCAGGACGGGCTGCACCGCTACGTCAAGCCAGCCCTCGCGAAGCGGGATCGCGTCAGAATCAAGGGTGACCGTGACCGTGGTACGCGAGGCGCAGACTCCGAGGTCGAGCGCCACTCCGTGCCCGGCATTCGACGAAAGGAACATCGTCTCGATGTCGGGCCACCCTGAGAACCGTTGACGACTGCCGTCGGTCGAACCATTGTCGATGAGCAGGATCTTGATGTCGCCAGGGCTCAGCTTCTGAACAGCGGTGAGCACATCAGCGGTGATTTCGCAGGTGTTCCAGTTGACGATCACGATGGTCACCCCAGGGGTGAGGGATCGCAGGCGCAATCTAGATCGCACACGAGCGGCATTGACGACCAGATTCCACGGCCGGCGCATGGCGATGTCGTCCAGCACGGAGCGGTCTCCTGGCGACCTTCCCGGGGCACCGGGTCGCGCCACGCTCGCGGCGTTGGCGACAAGTCGACCCAGCGTGCGGGTAGCAGTCCGCGCCTGACTTCGCATCGAGCCGAGTCTAGGGACAGGTGGCTCCACGGGCCCGTCATCGTGCAGACTGCACGACATGGCAGGCATGTCCGTGGTGATCCCGGTGCGCAACGGGGCGGCGACTCTGGCAGCCCAACTCGACGCATTGGCGAGAGCAGACCGACCTGCTTGCTCGTTCGAGGTGGTGATCGCCGACAACGGCTCGACCGACGCCACCGTCGAGGTTGCGCTGTCGTTCGCAGACCGTTTGCCCATACGTGTGGTGGAAGCAGACCGCGGACCGGGCATCAACATCGCCCGCAACGAGGGTGTCAGAGCAGCGAGTGGCGACTGGATTCTTCTCTGCGATGCCGATGACGAGGCGGATGAAGCGTGGCTGGTTGGGATGGAGTGCTGCTTCGAAACAGGCGAGACGCTCGTCTTGGGCTCGATCGACTACCGACGCCTCAATCCGCCCGAGGTTCGGGCGTGGCGCGGCGCCGATGTCGCAGGCGCCTACCTCTCGCTCGACTTCCTCATCGCCGGGCACGGCGCAAACCTTGGTTTCACGCGCGCTCTCTACGAAGCGACCGGTGGGTTCGACGAGAGCTTCGCCGGTGGCGGCGACGACACGGACTTCTGTTGGCGAGCCCAGCTGGCAGGCTTCAGTCCGAACACTCACCCTGACATCGTCGTGCACTATCGGCTCCGTCCCAGCTTGGGTGCGCTGTGGCGCCAATCCGTGAACTACGGGGCATCTGAACCATTGCTGTACCGGAAGTTCGCTGCCGAGGGGCTGCGTCGCCGCCCGCCGACGGCGCTTGTGAGTGAGATCTGGTGGCTGTTGACCCGTTTGCCTTTTGCTGGGCCGATCCCTCGACGCGGCGCATGGATCAGGAGGTGCGGAACCCAATGGGGCCGCTTCGTCGGCGCGGCGAAATCGCGGACGTTGTGGTGGTAGGCGTGCGGCTTCTGTTCGTGTCATCCACGATGCTCGGCGGCTCCGGCCGAAGCCAACGCGAGCTCGCCAAGGGCTTGACGGCTCGCGGCCACCACGTACGCTTCCTCGTCGACGATGGGCAGCCGGCGAGAGCAACGCGCTGGCTCTACGCCCAACTGTCCGACCTCACGGCGCGGCTCGCCGGCAAACCCGGTGGCCGTTTGGCCAGCCGACTCGAGCGCCGACCGGGCCGTCGGGTCGGACATCTGCACCTCGACGGGATCGATCACCACACGGCGGTGGTGCCGCAGAACGCACTGGCAAAGCAGATCGACGAGTTCCGCCCCGATGTCGTCGTGTGCAACAGCCTCGAACGCCTGTCGTGGCGCCGCATCCAACCGGTCTGCGCCCGACGCCGCGTACCCAGCGTGCTCTATGTTCGAGAGGACGACAGCCTGCAGCACCTCTCGTTCGGAGAGGTGCCCGACGCACTCGTCGCCAACGCCGAAAGTCTCCAGGCCGCACTGCGCGGACAAGGCTTCGACTGTGCGTTCGTGCCGTCCGTGATCGATGTCGAGGTAACCCGAACCGAGTCGACACGACGGGTCGCCCTGGAGATCAACCCGATCGAGAGCAGAGGCGGCGAACTCGTCTGGAAACTTGCCGCGGCAGTACCCGAGATCCCGTTCGTGGTTCAAGAGTCGTGGGAGCTGACAGGTTCCGAACTGGCGGCAGTGCAACAACACGTCGCCGAGCTCGGCAACGTCGAGTTTCGCCGGAGCGCCCCTCCCGGGCCAGGGCTGTACGGCGACGCTCGCGTGTTGCTCGTGCCGTACCGTGTCGACAATCGACCAAGGGTGATCACCGAGGCCCAGTCGAACGGCATCCCGGTGATCGCCGCCGATGTGCCGGCGCTCGTCGAGGCGATCGGCGACGGAGGCGTCACCGTGCCCCTCGACGCGGTCGACGAATGGGCTGCCGCGGTGCGGAGCCTGTGGGCCGACCAAGGCCGTTACGAAGAGCTGGCGGCTGCCGCGGCCGAACACAGCCGG
>JAHECQ010000367.1 GCA_024641625.1 Acidimicrobiales bacterium
GCGACCGCCTGGTAGCTCAGCTGGTGGACGCCACCCGCGCCCATCGGACCGTCGTGGTGGTGGGCCCGTCGGGGTCGGGCAAGTCGTCGGTTGTCCGCGCCGGTTTGGTGCCGGCGTTGCGACGCGGACGCATCCGGGGGTCGGACCGTTGGTTGATGACCACCATGGTGCCGGGCGCCGATCCCTTCGCCGACCTCGAGGAAGCGCTGCTGCGCATCGCGGTCGACCCGCCGGCGGATCTGGTGAGTGAGCTACGCGCCGATGCGCTCGGTCTCGCCCGGGTGATCCGTCGGCTGGTGCCCGAAGGCACCGAGCTGCTCCTGCTCCTCGATCAGTTCGAGGAACTGTTCACGCTCAGCTCGGAGAACGACGGGCGCCTCTTGCTCGACAGCCTGGTGGCCGCCACCAATGACGAGCGGGCTCGGCTGCGGGTGGTGGCGACCATTCGGGCCGATTTCTACGATCATCCGCTGCGCCATCCTGCCTTCGCCGAGGCGATTGCATGGTCGACGGTGGCAGTGCATCCGCTGGCCGCTGACGAGTTGGAGCGGGTGATTGTCGAGCCGGCTCGTTCGGTGGGCGTGGCCTTCGAATCGGGGCTGGTGGCAGAGATCACTGCTGATGTCGCAGATCAGCCGGGGGCGCTGCCGTTGCTGCAGTATGCGTTGACGGAGCTGTTCGAAGGGCGCGACGGCACATCGATGACTCGTGCGGCGTATCGGGAGCTCGGTGGAGTGGCCGGCGCGTTGCCTCGTCGGGCGGAGGAGGTGTTCAGTGGGTTGACCACAGCCGAGCAGTTGGTGGCCCGGCGGATGTTCGGCCGGTTGGTGTCACTGGGAGAGGGCACCGAGGACACGAGGCGTCGGGTGTTGCGGCGGGAGTTCGGGGATGGGAACGACGTCGAGGCCGCGCTCGACCGGTTTGGCGGGGCGAGGTTGTTGTCGTTCGATCGAGATTCGGCGACCCGGGAGCCGACGGTTGAGGTGGCGCACGAGGCGTTGTTGCGGGAGTGGCCACGGTTGCGTGGTTGGTTGGACGGGGACCGCGATGGGTTGCGGATTCTGCGGCATGTGACGGACTCGGCGGCTGCTTGGGATGGGGCCGGTCGGCCCGACAGCGAGTTGTATCGAGGTGGTCGTCTGGAGGCTGCCGCTGAGTTCGCCGACGGTCATGGTGATGCGCTGACTTCGGTGGAGGCCGAGTTCGTGGCGGCGTCGGAGCGCCGGGCAGAAGCCGAGGCCGAGGCAGAGCGGCGGGCGACCCGTCGGTTGCGGCGATTGCTCGCCGGGGTGGCGATGGTGGCCGCAATCGCGATGATTGCGGGGGTCGTGGCGTTCCAGCAGCGCAGCGAAGCCAACAACAACGCCGCCACGGCCGAGACTCGGCGACTCGTCGCCGACGCGGCCGCGGTCATCGACGAGAACATCGACATCGGGCTACTCCTCGCTGCCGAGGCCTACCGGCGAGATCCTTCGCCGGCGAGTTTGGCCGGCCTGCAGCGTGTGCTGACTCGAACCGGCAACTACCTGGGTCGGCTGGGTGCGGGCTCGGCCTACGTCGGCGTGGAGTGGAGCGACGTTGGGATCATCGGCGTCGGCGAGCAGCGAATCGACGTGTTCGATCCGGCGACCCTCGAGCCCGTGAAGTCGATCGACTTGCCCCGACCGGTTACTCAGACCCACCTCGCTGGTGGTGTGGTGAGCGCGGTGTCGGAGTCTCGACTCGTGATTCCGCTGGTTGATGCGGCGGTGGCGATGGTGACGCTCGGCACCGGGGAGGTGTCGCTGATTCAGCATGACCAACCGGTCACCGCGGTGGCGATCAACGAGACGGCCGATTTGGTGGCGGTGGGTGACACCGAACGCCAGGTGGCGGTCTACGAAGTGGAGACCGGCGAACGGCGTTGGAAGACGCTTGCGTTTCCCGAGAAGAGTTTCGAGGACGTCGACTTCGGCGATTTCGATTTCTTCGCCAGCGTTGCGGCGAAGGTCTATACCCGAGCCGAGTTCGTGACGACGCTATTCAGAGGCGTCTATGGCGTGACGTTCCTGGAAAACGGCGAGGTCGTCGCTGGCGGCGCGGCCACAATGCGGAGGTTCGACGGACGAGACGGTCGGCGCCTGCGGTCATCCGTACCGCTCACCGAAGATCCCAATCTCGGTACTGTGCCGGCGTTCAGCGGTCAGCTCACTTTTTCCAACGGGGAGATCCTGTCGCGAGGCGTTACGTCGATACAGCGCTACGACCGGGAACTCGACCTCGTCGATGTCTCTCGATTCGACACTGATCGCGCCGATACCAACATCCTGGCTGCCGGAATGCGTGCGCTGCCGAACCGGCGAGCAGTGGCGGTGCTGACCGACGGTCGCCTGTCGTTCGGGTTTCTGGGAGATGATGATCCGACTCGTTTCGTGGCGACGAGAGCGACGAACCCCACCGGACTGGCCATCTCGGTGGATGGAACGATGGCCGCCACAAGCAGCGACAACGGCCTCGTTCTCACTTCACTCGTGGGCGAACAACTATTGGCCCGGGCCGTGGCCCGCTCCGGTCTCACTCAGTTCACCATCAGCCCCGGTGGTCAAGGCCTGACCCTCAGCGAGTTCGTCAATGGCAAGTCGGCGTTCGCCGTCGATCTGAACGACGGAGACCGGACCGAGTTCACCGTTGGCCCCGACAAGGTTGGCGCTGCCGTGACCTACCTGTCGGACGACTACCTGCTGAACATTGCTGACACGGACGGCTTCCTGGTGGATGCGCGGACGTTCGACCGTTTGGGGGCTCTCCCTCCCGTTGGTTTCGGTGAACTCATCACGCCCGATGGCCAGACGCTCATCATCGGGTCTACGAACGCTCGAGGCGGCACGCTGACCTTCATCGATCTCGACACGTTGGCCATCGTTGGCGAAATGGACCTGTCGGAATATTCCGCAGGGGACGGCGAGGGCCTGCGGATGTCCACCGCTTCGCCGGACAATCGTCGCCTCATCTCAACCTACCCTTCGGGCCGGGCCGTCGAAATCGAGACGGCAACTCGAACGGTGACCCGGGTGCTCGGGCTCGAAGGAGACACGGTTGCGATGGCATCGGCGAAGTTCTCACCCGATGGCAAGCTGCTGGCCACCAGAGACCCGGAGGGCCGGATCAACATGCTCGACGGCGATACCTATGAGCTGCTCTACAGCATCGAGGGAGGCAGCGCGGCGTTCGAGAACTTCAGCTACGGGCCGTACTTCAGCCCCGACTCGCGCTACCTGCTCACCACCCGAGAGCGACGACCCCGTTTGTGGGATCTCGAGACCCGTACCGACCTTGGCACGTTCCCCACCGATGAGGGCACCGTTCCCGACGGCAGCACCGGGCCGGACTCGCTCAACCTGGTGACGGGAGTCGGCGACCATGCCCTCATTTGGAACTTGAACACCGGCGAGTGGTTCGACATCACCTGCCTGGCCGCAGGGCGCAATCTGACGAGGGCCGAGTGGGAGCAGTTCGGCCCCGCCGACCGGCCCTACCAGGCAACGTGCGAACGCTGGCCCATCGAGACCTGAGAAACTGCAACCGTTGGGAGGTCTCCCGCCGGAGGGTCGGTGTCGGTGGTGCGAGGGGGTGCTGGTACCACTGCGACGTCGGATGCACGTCCCCTTGTCAGCGATTCCGGGTTGTGCCTCACTGCACGTATGCAACATGTTGCCCGGGATCGACGCGGATGATTGCGGTGTGGGTGACGGTGCTCGGGGACATCCGGTCACGTTGGAAGTCGATGGTCGTGCTCGTCGTGCTGGTCGCCCTTGCCTTCGCGACCTTTGGTGCGGCGATGATGCTGGCCAATCGAACCGCTACCGCATTCACCCGCCGGCTCGATTCAGTCGGGGCTGCTGATGTGTGGCTCAATCCGGGCGATCGCGATTTGGCCGACATCGCCACCAGTCCGATTCCGTCGCTGGCCGGCCTTCCTTCGGTCCGCAGTGAGGCCCGCTTCGCCGGTGTGTTCCTCTTCTTTCCCGAGGTTCCCGGGTTGGACGTTGCCTCACTGATTTCGGGTGACGGCGTCGAGGTCGTGCTGTTGACACAACTCGACGACAACTCGTCCGCGGGTGTCGAACGCCTCGTGCTCGACGCCGGGCGTCTGCCCCGACCGGATCGTGCAGACGAGATTCTCGTCAGTCCCGGTCTTGCGGCCTTGGCGGGCTGGAACGTGGGGAGCAGGGTCACGATGCAGTACGCCGACGCACGGATGGCGGAGCTGGATCCTGCCGCTCCTGATTTGGTCGCACAGTTCGAGTCGGCGCTGGCCCAGCTCGAGGTGACGATCGTCGGGCTCGGCGCGTTCTCCCAATCCATCCGCTCGTCGCAGCCATCGGAGCTGGCGCTCACCACACCGGCTTTCGGCGATGAGGCGAAACCGGCTGCGCAGTACTCGCTCAACGCCATCGGTCT
>JAHECQ010000368.1 GCA_024641625.1 Acidimicrobiales bacterium
GGTGGACGCGGGCGGGCGGTGCCCGAGTTGGGCGGTGGGTCCGGGCGCTCGCCTCGGACTTCTTCCAGGGCGCGTCGCAGGACACGAAGCCCGAGGTCGAACACCTCGGTGTCGTCCATGGCACGAGCGCGGTCGGCTGCTTGTCGGCTCATCGCCGGGCCGATCGTCCCGGTGATCCTGGCCACGACGTCGGCGACCGCTCGATCATTGAAGGGCTCCCGCATGTGGGGGCGGTCACCGGTGCCGACGTCGAGGACGACGAGGTCAACCCAGTGCTCAGCGGGGAGCTTGCGGTGGAGCGCAGGGATGGCCATACGCAGCACCCCTCGGGCACGGAGATCGTCGCCGGCGCGGCGGAATCCGAGGAATTGGGCGAGCCCGAGTTCGAGCGCATCGGCGGGGTCACCGTGAAGTGCGAGCAGGAGGGCCAGCTCACCGCGGCAAACCGAAGCAGTCCAGGCCGAGTCAACGGTGTCGGCGAGGCGGGCGGCCCGTTGCAGCCATTGGATGGCGGCGACCGGCTCGTCGGCGCGCAAGACGAAGCCCTGTGCGAGTTGGGCCATCGAAATGGCCGAAGGACTGCCGATCTGCGCCGCGAGGGTGAGGGCTTCGGCCGCACGTGCGCCGGCGAGTTCGATCCGGCCTGCGATCGCGGCGTGGGTGCCGCTGTCAGCCAGGACGTAAGCGAGCCGGTAGGGGTCGCCGTGCGCGCGGGCGCGAGCGAGTTCGCTCTCGCCGTGTTCGAGCCCTTGTTCGACGTCCCCCTGGAAGTAGGCGCTGTGGGCCAGCACGTCGTGGAGCCACCCGCACTCGATGCCCCCGTGATGTTCGGCCTCGAGGCCCTGGTGGGCGTGATGGATGGCGGCGTCGAAGTCACCGGCAATACAGCGGCTCCACCCGGCGATGGCGTGCAGGGTCGGCGTGTGGATGTCGACGGAAGCGAGTCGGGCGAGCGTGGCGATCGCCCAGGTACCGAGCTCGAAGAACTGTCGCCACTCGGCGTACCCGTGGAGGGCGGTGACCACATGGGCCGCCAGATCGATGCGGTCGGAGGAGAGTGCGTGTTGATGCGCGGCGCGAAGATTGGCCAAATCGTCACGGACACGGCCAACGTGACGCTGCTCGTCAGGTCCTCGAATCCCGTCCCGGGCGAGTTCGGCCAGCCGAACGAAGTAGTCGAGGTGAGCAGACCGGACCTGCTCAGCCATGCCCGACTCGAGGAGTCGGTGCTGGCCGAACTGCCGCAGCGTTTCGAGCATCTGATAGCGAGTCCGCTCGGTACCGGTCCCGGCGGTGAGCAGGGAGCGGTCGACCAGTGACCACACGGAGTCCTCGACGTCGACCTCCGACCGGCCCGAGACTGCGGCTGCGGCCTCGATGGTGAACCCTCCGAGGAACACCGACAGCTGACGGAACAGCTCCTGATCGGACGGGTCGAGCAACTGATAGGACCAGTCGACGGCATTCCAGAGGGTCTGTTGGCGAAGCGGTCGGTCGGTTTGTCCGTGGACAAGGATCCTGAACCGTTCGTCGAGCCGGGTGGTCATCTCCGTCAATGCCATGGCACGAGTCCGGGCGGCAGCCAGTTCGATGGCGAGCGGCACCCCGTCGAGGCGACGGCAGATCTCTGCGACCGAGGCCAGCGTCGGGTCGTCGGCCTCGAGGACTCCACCGGCTTCACGAGCCCGTTCGAGAAACAGCTCCACGGCTGTGGTTCTCCGTCCAAGCTCCCCGGTGTGGTCGGGGACGACCATCGGGCCGACCTGATGGACCCGTTCGCCGGCAATCCCGAGCGGTTCCCGACTGGTGGCCAACAGGGTGATGGTCGGACATCGCCTGAGAAGCTCGGCGGCAACGGCCGCGGCCGAGGCCCGGACGTGTTCACAATTGTCCAACACGATCAGCGCGTCGGCATCGGCGTAGGCACTCGTGAGGGTCTCGATCAGCGTGAGGCCCCGTTGTTGATGAACCCCCAGGGTGCCGGCCAGCGCATCGACGATCGACTCCCCGGCCTCGATGTCGGCCAACTCGCACATCCAGACGCCGTCACGGTGATGCTGTCGCCTACCCGCTGCGACCTGGATGGCGAGCATCGTCTTGCCGATACCGCCGGTTCCGGTCAGGCAGGTGACCGCGCCGGCGGCGAGTTGGCGTTGCACGGCACGCACATCACCGGCCCGCCCCAGGAACGATCGGGTCGGGACCCGCAGGTTTCCTCCGACCCCTTTGGCGCCCGAGTGAACGTCATCGGCCAACAAACGGGCTTCGAGTTCGGCCACTGCCCTGGAGGGCTCGACACCGGCGGTCTCTCGGACCGTGCGCCGGTGCACGTGCAAGGTTCGCAGCGCCTCGGTCGGTCGGCCGTTGCCGTGCAGGCCGAGCGCGAGTCGACACCAGGCCGCCTCGTCCACCGGCCGAGCCTGAGCCCACGCGGTCAACTCCGGCAACAGCCCGCCCAATTCACCCAACGCCAGACGCACCTCGTGGAGGCGTCCCGTCGCCTCATCCCGATCCAGACGCAGTCGGTTGGCGATATCCGCGACCAGTGGCTGGTCGCCCAACTCGCCGAACGGCTCCCCCCGCCACAGCCCCAGCGCCTCGGTCAGAAGCCTCCGTCGCTCCTGCAACGCGACGGTCGGCAGGGCCCGTTCGTCGGTACACAAGCGATCGAACTCCGCCCGGTCAAGCCCCACCCCACCGGTCTCCAACCCGTAACCGTCGTTGGTGCGCGACACATCGACCGCGGTCGCTGCCAGCGCGCGACGTAGCCGAGCGACCAGTACCTGCAAGGCTTTGCGAGGGTCGGCGGGGCGTGCATCGGGCCAGATGCCCTCGATCAGGACATCCGAGCCGAGCCGCTTCGGCGCCACCGCCGCCAGCGCCACGAGCAACAGCCGTTGTTGGCGCGCAGCCGGCAGGTCTGCTCCCGCTACGACCAGGGGGCCCAAGACCCCGATTCCCTTCACCTCCACGGCGCCAACACTACGCATCCCCGGCCGTCGCCGCAGCGGCGCAACCGCCGCGCAACCGTCGGGCAACGGTTCGGTGCAATCGTTCAACTCCCGACCAAGGAGACCGCTCATGTCCTTCACCTGGATGATCACCGGACGACTCAGCCCCGAGCAGGCCCGAGAAGTCGCAGCCTCCGGCATGGGGGCGCTACGCGATCAATACGCAACCATGCTCGCCGCCCCACCGGCCAATGGCCGCGTCATCGGTTGGTACGCCGCCGACAGCCACGAATGGGATGTCGTCATCATCGGCGAGGTCGACAACGACGATGCCGCCTACTGGGCCAAGGCCCAACTCGTGTACGGACGCGCCGTCGGCGGCTTCGCCGAATCCAAACTGATCCGCCTCGCCAGCGCCGAAGCATTCGACGCGGTCGACCTGTCGACCTGAGCATCGGATTCCCCGATGGAGAGGAGGCCTGAGCCCTCCGGGCCCGTCAGAGGCGATGGTTCATGGCCAGGATGGCTCGGTCGGCCAGGGCTCGGATCGGTGTGTCGTGTCCGAGGCGCTGCAGCCGATCGAACTGGCCTCGACCGAGGCTGATCTCGAGTTCGGCGACGAGTTCCGTGCGGAGCAATCCCTCGGCGGGTGAAGGCTGCACATCGGCCCCGAGCAGTTCGGCCGCGCGGTCCGGCTCACCGAAAGCAGCGAGGCCGTGGGCGCAGTAGAGCAGCGATCTTCCCAACCGGCCGAGGTCGTTGGCTTGACGCCATTCGGTCATGAACTCGGCCAGGAGCGCCAGCATCCTCTCCGGTTCGATCACATCGATGGCCACAATGGCCGCCTCCAGGAACACATGAGCCGCCGCCCAGCGGTTGCCGGCCCGACGGGCTTGACCGACCGCTTCGAAGGCGAGGTCGACCGCTTCGTCGACGTCACCGACCGCCGCCGGCTCGGCGAATCGTGCCCCGACGATCATTGCCTGGAGCAGCGACGAGGGCACCCGAGCCGGCAATGCTTGCCGGAGTCGGGCTGCGTGCTCGGAATCACCGGGCTGCGCGGCGATTGCCGAGGCGAAGGACCGTGCGATCAGCAGAGCCCTTGGCTCGACAGCCCCTTCCGCCAGGTCGACCGCGTCATAGGTCAACGTGCCCGCGAGATCGATGTCACCGACAAACCAGGCAGTCGCGGATGACCACAGGGCAGTTTCCCACCGAGCGTTCGCCGTTGTGGCGTGTTCGACCGCTTTGGCCACCAAGCTCCGAGCGTTGTCCCGATCCTGTCGTCGAGCCAGCGCGACCGACGCGTGGACCATGGCGATGGGACCGAGTTCGTGGTCCTCCACGCCGTCGAGGCCGATCGCCGCGAACAAGACCTCGGCGCCTGACGGGCGTAGAAGGGCCAACTCGCGATCGCGGCCGACGGGTCCTCGGGTCGATACTGAGTTGCCCAGAAAATACTCATTGTCTTGTTCCCACCTCGTGACC
>JAHECQ010000369.1 GCA_024641625.1 Acidimicrobiales bacterium
TCGGCGGCGGTGAACACCTCGACCACCCCTTCGGCCGACTTGGCAGCGGAGGTGTCGATGCTCGTCAGATTGGCGTGAGCCATCACCGAACGTACGAAGGTGGCGACGAGGGCGTCGGGGCGAGGCACGTCCTCGACGTAGGTGCCGCCGACGGTGAGGAGCGTAGGGTCCTCGACCCGCTGCACGCGAGTACCGATGATGCTCATGAGTCCCTCAGATCGAAGCAGATCTTGATCGCGCCTCGTCGCCCGGCGTTGGCGGCATGGGCCAGGGCGTCCTCGTAGTCCTCGAGGCGATAGGTTCGGCTCACGAGCCGACCGAGGTCGGCCGAGGCGACGAGGTCGGCAGCGATGTCGAAGCTGCGGCGACAGCTGCCATCGGGGAGGGTTTCCGTGCCGTAGGTGTAGGCGCCGACCAGGTTTGTTTCGCGGTGCCACAGCGCGGTCATGTCCACCGAGATGCGGCCCGGCATACCGACCAGGACCACCGACCCCCGCGGTCGACAGACGCCGATCGATTCACCGACCGAGGCCTCGTTCCCGACCGCGTCGATGACGACGTCCGCCCCCCCCGACAGGTCGTCGCCGATGAGAAAGCTGCCGGTGGCGCGACGGATGGCGCGAGCGAATTCCGACGGTGCAACCACGATGTCCGCGCCGAGGTCGCGGGCCAGATCGACCTGCTCGGGGTACTTCGCCCCGACGATGATGGTGCCCGCACGAGTGAGTGTGCGCAGGGCGGCGATGGTGGTGAGGCCTGCCGTCCCCGCTCCGAGGACTGCCACCGTTGCCCCCTCGGCAATCGGCACCCGAAGCGCACTGTGTACCCCGACGGCGGCGGGTTCGATCATGACCGCAGCCTCGTCACTCACGGTGTCGGCGATGGGATGGAGCTGGGACTCGTGGGCGACGAACTCGTTCGACCAGCCGCCGCCGGTCGACGAGCAGTAGCCGGTCTGGATGCCGGGCTCGAGCGGGCCCGAGACGAGGTGGCGGTAGTCGTCGCCATCGCCCGGCGCGGCGCCGGGAAAGGGGAGATCGAATCCTCGGGCAGCGTGTCCGAGTACCGGTTCGAGCACAACCCGGCGGCCGTCCTCGGTCTCGCCGACCACCTCGTGGCCGGGCACGAACGGGAACGACACCCACGGCTCGAAGTATCGGGCCGACTGCCCTTCGACCGTGGCGAGATCGCTGCCGCAGATGCCGGCGAGTCGAGTGCGGACGCGTTGCCACCCGGGGCCGGGCAAGGACACCGGGTCGGTGTCGACCAGGGTGAGCGGCCCGGTCCTGGCTCCCGTTCCCGGCAGCAGGCGCGAGGACACCGCAGCGGCGGCATAGCGGACTTCGTTCCGTCGGAACTCCAGGGCTTTCACCCGCTGCACGCTAGCGAAATCGCGGCTCGCCCGTGGTCACCGGACCGGTTGACGATAACGTCGACCGGCCCTTTGGCGGGAGAGTCCCGTTGTTCAGCCTTGCAAGTGCCTTCGGGCATTCGTCGAACGGAGTTGCCATGACCACCGATCCGCTGGCCCGAATTTCCGGGCCTGTTGTCATCATCGGCCTCGGCTCGATCGGACGCGGTACCTTGCCGCTGGTCGATCGTCACATCGAGTTCGATCGATCGCGTTGCACGGTCATCGATCCCAACCCCCTCGACGAGCGCGCCCGCCGGATCATCGACACCTACGGGGTGTCCTATGTCCAAGAGGCCATCACCGAGTCGAACTACCGATCGGTGCTCACTGGGCTGTTGACCGAGGGTGAGGGCCAGGGGTTCTGCATCAACCTGTCGGTCGACACCTCCTCGCTCGAGATCATGCGACTGTGCCGTGAGCTCGGTGTGCTCTACATCGACACCGTCGTCGAACCGTGGGAGGGCTTCTATTACGACACCGGTACCGACAACGAACTGCGCACCAATCAGGCCCTGCGCTCCACCGTCCTGGCTGAGCGCCGGGCGTCGCCTGGAGGCACGACGGCGGTGTCCTGCTGCGGGGCCAACCCTGGCATGGTGTCGTGGTTCGTCAAGGCCGCGCTGGTGCAGTTGGTCGCCGACCTCGGTCTGGGTTTGACCGAGCCGGCCCCTGGCGATCGTGCCGGATGGGCCCGCTACATGCAGGCAGCCGGAGTCAAGGGAGTGCACATTGCCGAGCGCGACACCCAGCGGGCGGCCAACCCGAAACCGATCGGTGTCTTCTGGAACACCTGGTCGGTCGACGGGTTCATCTCCGAGGGACTCCAGCCGGCGGAACTCGGTTGGGGGACGCACGAACGGTGGACGCCCGCGAACGCTCGGCGGTTCGCCGATGCCGATTCTCCTGCGATCTTCCTCGAACAGCCGGGTGCCAACACTCGCGTGCGCACTTGGTGCCCGTCGGAGGGGCCACAGTACGGGTTCCTGGTCACGCACAACGAGTCGTTGTCGATTGCCGACTTCTTCACCGCCCGAGCCGACGATGGCACCGTCGAGTTCCGGCCCACCTGTCACTACGCCTACCACCCGTGCAACGACGCAGTGCTCTCGTTCCATGAGTTCTTCGGCTGCGGCTGTCGGATGCCCAGGGATCAATGGGTGCTCGACGAGACCGAGATCGTCGATGGTCGGGACGAGCTCGGGGTGCTCCTGTACGGCCACGAACGCAATGCGTACTGGTACGGGTCACAGTTGACCATCGAGGAAGCCCGTGCCCTCGTGCCCGACAACAACGCCACCGGGCTCCAGGTGACCTCCGCAGTACTCGCCGGCATCGTGTGGGCCATCGAGCATCCCGAGGTCGGCATCGTCGAGACCGACGACATGGATCATCGGCGGTGCCTGGAAGTACAGGTTCCCTACCTCGGCAACGTGGCCGGGTTCTATACCGACTGGACGCCCCTCACCGACCGACCCGGTCTGTTTCCCGAGGACATCGATCCCGACGATCCCTGGCAGTTCCGCAACGTCCTGGTCCACTGACGCGTTCGGTGACCGCGCAGGTCGAACGCCGTCATGGACCGGACGTCGGGAATTCAGCCGGCGATCGATGCGGCCGCGATGCTGGCGATGGTGGCGTCGAGGGTCTCGTCGAACTCTGCATCGGACTGCTTGGCCGACAGTCCTTCGGTGAGCGCCCGCGAGAAGCTGGCGATCACGCCGCGGTTGCGGGACAATCTGGCGTTCGATTCTTCACGGCTGTAGCCGCCGGAGAGCGCAACGACCTTGAGCACATTGGGATGCTCGACGAGTTCTGCGTAGAAATTGTCCGCTTCGGGCAGGGTGAGCTTGAACATGACCTGCTGGTCGCCCAGTGCGTCGGCGCCGGCGAGCAGGGCCGCCTTCAGCAGCGCTTCGGCTTCGGCCTTGTGGGGGCTGTGGATGTCGACTTCGGGCTCGAGGATCGGCATGAGGCCCGCAGCCAGGATCTGGCGTCCGACCGCGAACTGCTGATCGACGACGGCCTGGACGCCGGCCTGATTGGCATCCTTGATGACCGAGCGCATCTTGGTACCGAAGATGTTCTTGGCGTTGGCCCGATCGAGCAGGGCGTCCAGATCGGGCATGGCCTTCATGATCTGGGCACCATCGACCTCGTCGGCCAGACCCTTGTCGACCTTCAGGAACGGCACCACGCCCTTGTTGTTCCAGAGGAAGTCGGCGGTGTCGACGCCGGCGATCTGGCGGTCCATGGTCATCTCGAACAGGATGGCGCCGATCACCCGGTCACCCGCGAACGTGGGGCTCATGATGATGCGCGAGCGCATCTGGTGGATGAGATCGAACATGGCCTCGTCGCCGGAGTATTCGCTCTCCTCGATGCCGTAGAGGCGCAGCGCCTTGGGTGTACTGCCGCCGCTCTGGTCGAGAGCGGCGATGAAACCGTGGCCGGCGCGGATCTTTTCGAGTTGCTCGGTGTTCATGGGATCGTGAGTCCTCCGTGGGGAATCTGCAGGGAGACAGTACCGCAGGGCAACGGTCGCAGATGGTACGTCGCAGATGGTACGTCGCAGATGGTATGGGGCAGATGGTAGGTGGCAGAAGCGATTGTCTCAGACTGGCGCCGCTGATGGGAACAAACGGTGAGTTTCCGGGCAACGTGACCCATCGTCGTGCTCCAGGACCCAGTATGCCCGGCCCAGGTCGAACCGGCCGAGACTGTCACTTGTGCTCTCTATGGTCGTCCTCATGACGATTCCCGTTACGCCCGTCTCGATCGATTGCGCCAGCTGCGTCCGACAGGACACCTCCGCCTGTGGCGACTGTGTCGTCACCTTCCTCATCAACCGCGAACCCAGCGAGGCGGTCGTCATCGACGCGGCCGAATTCGCAGCCCTGCGTCGGCTGCAATCCGCCGGTCTCGTGCCCGAGCTCCGGCATGAGGCCATCGCCCGCTGATCAGGCCACTCGGGGCCCGTCGGGGCCGGGCGCCTCGAGTCATCCGGTAGCTTCAGGCCATGTCGTCT
>JAHECQ010000032.1 GCA_024641625.1 Acidimicrobiales bacterium
TCTTCAACCTCTACCGCGGCCGTCCGGTCGTTCGAGAGGGTGGAGTCCTCATCATGAGCCACCCGACGCCTTGGGAGTTCCATCCCGTCCACCATCCGAGCTACATCGACTTCTTCGAACAGGTGCTGGCCGACACCACCGACCCGATCGAGATCGAGCGGAAGTACGAGAAGCAGTTCGCCGAGGACGAGTGGTATCGCCATTTGTACCGCACCAGCTACGCCTACCACGGCGTGCACCCGTTCTACATGTGGTACTGGGGTAGTCACGCAATGCAGTACCTGGGTCAGATCATCATCGTGGGTGGCGACCCTCGAGCGGTACGCCGACTCGGGTTTCGCCCGGCGACGACCCTGCAGGACGCGCTCGAGATGGCCGAGGACACCGTGGGGCCTCGCCCGACGCTCACCCACCTCCACAATCCGCCCATCCTGATGGCTGACGTCTCGGCCGGGGGAGCCTGAGCCGCGGTGGGCTGGTTCCGTTTCATCGCCGAGCCTCCATCGACGCCCAAGGGCGTCACCAAGATCGAGTCGTCGAGCAACGTCGGGGTGCACTACAACACCACGTGGGCGCGGCGGCCGTTGGCGCGCTTCGTCAGGGAAGCCAGCGTCTACGGGTTCATGAAACCGGTGATCGGGTTCTACGGCTCCCCTCGAGTGATCGGCCTCGACCGCCTGCAGGGGCTCGAGGGCCCGGTACTCTTCGCCGCGAATCATCACAGCCACGCCGACACTTCACTGTTGCTGGCCACCATTCCGAACCGGCTGCGGCGCCGGTTGGCTGTGGTGGCCGCCGCCGACTACTTCTTCCCCAACAAGCTCACCGCTGCGGCCAGCGCGCTCTTCCTCGGTGCCATCCCGATCGAACGTCAGCGGCTCTCGAAGCTTTCGATCGAGAACGCCCTGACGGCCGTCAAGGAGGGATACAGCCTCCTGGTGTTCCCCGAAGGCGGCAGGAGCCCTGACGGGTGGGGGCAGCGACACCGACCGGGTGCGGCGTTCGTCGCCAAGCGGACCGGGATCCCAGTCGTTCCCGTGTATCTCGACGGCACTGGTCGCATTCTTCCCAAGGGACGAAATTGGCCCCGTCGTGCCCGCTGTGCGGTCGTGTTCGGTTCACCGCTGCGACTCGGCGCCGGAGAGGATGCACGAGCCTTCGCCGAACGTATCGAGAAGCGGGTCGCCGAACTCGCCGACGAGTTCGCAACCGGATGGTGGCAGTCCCGTCGACGGGCCCACGCCGATCAGACGCCCCCGCTCGACGGCCCCGAAACCGCGGCATGGCGCCGTCGTTGGGCGCTGGGCCCCACGCCCCGCCACCGGAGAGACAAGCCGCCCTGGCCCAAGCTCTGAAACCCTCCCCCGGGATTCGGCGGTTCAGCGGTTCAGCGGTTCAGCGGTTCAGGAGGTGTAGTACATGCCTCCGTTGACGCTGATGGTCTGCCCGGTCATGTAGGCGTTGGTCGCCAGCAGGAGGGCCACATCGGCGATCTCGTCAACCTGCCCGAAGCGTCCAACGGGGATCCGGGAGGGATCGGCAGCCGTCGCCTGTCGAAGCATGTCCGTCTCGATCTGGGCCATGGCGATGGCGTTGACCGTGATGCCTTCCTTGACCAGCAACGTGGCGAACCCGTGGGTGAGGCCGATGATGCCGGCCTTGGACGCCGCGTAGTGGGGACCCACCGAACCGCCGGTCTGGGCTGCGGTCGAGGAGATGTTGATGATGCGGCCCCACTGCTGGGCGCGCATCGCCGGGAGCACCGCCTGGGTGAGTTGGAACGCCGCAGTGAGATTCGTGGCCAACGTCTTGTTCCACAACGCCAGATCGACATCGGCCACATCGGGACGGCGCTCGCCGAAGCCCGCATTGTTCACCAGGATGTCAACGGGGCCCACACCGGCGGTCGCTGTGGCCACGAGTCCCTCGACCGCACTCGGGTCGCTGATGTCGGCCTGCACCGCTATCGCCTTGCGACCCATGGCCACGATGACGTCGACCACCTCGTCTGCCTCGCGCGAGCGAGTCAGGAAGTTCACAGCGACGTCGGCCCCGTGGCGAGCAAAGTGAAGCGCGATCTCTCGGCCCATGCCACGAGAGGCGCCGGTCACGAGCGCAACTCGACCGGCCAACGACTTCGGCTGCGGATCGATCGGTTGGGCGGCTTCGAGTCGGTCAACGGTCATGGCTGCAGTCAATCAGCCGATCGCCTTGACGCGTCTCACCCTGCTGCCATCGACGGCACGACCTGACTGCGGGGTACAGCGGTCGAGGACGTTGGGTTCAGCCCGAGGTGGGTGAGGTCGAGTCCTCGGAGACCTGGGGGTCACGGCTGTCCATCTCCCGGGTGCAGTCGAGCACCTCGAGTCGATTGCCACAGGTGACACCGAAGTGCTCGTACTCGCTGTCGATCGGTGCTCGCGCCCACAACTCGTCACAAGCGGCCCCCGAACCGGCCTCGCACGCATCCCACAACCGGTCGAGCCTGACATCATCGCCATGGGTGTATGGCTCCTCGGTGAACGCCAGCGCGTCGGTCTGGTCCGCGGTTTGCGTCGGGTTGGCCAACTCCTCGGCCGCCTGACAATTCGCCAACATCTCGCCGAAGGCGATCGCTGGGCCCCCTCCCTCTCCGCCTGCCTCGAGCCCCTCCTGCTCCCCAGCCCGGGGGCTGTCATTCTCCAGGTCGTCGGTCCCCATTGCGGCCTCGATCGGGATGCCCCCGAGTGTGGTCAGGTCGAATCGTCGTTCGGCCAGTCCGATCGCACAGTTGGCGACCGAATCGGAGTACCCGGCGTCGGTGATGCCCGCCAGCAGGTCGTCGCGAGTTGGGCCCGTGGCCTCCTCGGAGGTGGAACATCCGCCAAGCGCCAGGCCGAGGAGCGACAGCAGTCCGACCCAGATGGGGAGGACACCGAGCCGGGGCCGTCGGCGCGACCGAGGCGGCGGTGACCACGGCAATCGAGGGTGGACGGCTCGACGAACACGAGAGCAACTGGCGATGAGTCGTCGGCGAGGCACATGGACCCTTCGGCCCACAGGGAGCGAACATGAGCGCTACCGGCGGGTCGCAGGCCCGGTGCGACACCTCAGGCCGGGCTCTGTCGGTCGAGCCCCTCGACCAGGCGAAGTCCAGCCGGAGATCCGTCGCGAGGTTCCACGGCGGACAGATTCACGACGAACTCGGTGAGGTGTCCCGGAAAAACGTGCTCGGATACCAGCACGGCGTCCCCGTTGCGAGCGAAGGTGACCCGCTTCACCACGAGCATCGGGCTCTCTGGGGCGACCCCGAGGAGGCGAGCATCATCCGGACCGGCGAGGGTCGCACCGATGGTCTGCGTCGCTCCACCGAGATCGACCGCAAGAAGCTCCTGAAAGCTCGCCCGCTCGACATCCATCTTGGACAACTCGGCACCAAGGTCCTCACGACACCACACCGTCACCCTGGCGAAGGGTCTGCCGTCGGCCAGACTCACTCGCCGAACCTCGAGGACACGGCTCCCCAGAACAGACCGCACGTGAGGCGGCGAATCGACGAATTGGAAGTCGACCACACGGCGCTGGGACGAGCGACCCGAGCCTGCCAACTGGGCCTCGATCGTGTCGAGGGTGTTCAGGGGTTGACGTACCGGATCAGAGGCCACGAACCAACCGAAACCCTGGCGGGCATCGATCAGGCCCTCGGTACGCAACAGCTCGAGCGCCTTGCGGATGGTCACCCGACTGGCGTCGTAGGCCGCGCCGAGGGAAGACTCCGAGGGAAGAACTTCGCCTGGCCCGAACTCACCGTTCGCGATGCGAGTTCGAACTTCTTCGGCGATTTGCTGATAGCGAATCGACCTCACTTGTATTATGGTTGTATCAAAGTGTGGTGAACTCGGCAAGCGTCGAGATCGCCGTCACGAAGCAAACCGCACGAACAGGGAGCCCTCATGGCCGTCGGACCAGAAACGCCGATCGAACTCATCCAAGGTGTCTACGCCACGCTCGACGAACGAGTGGGCGGACTCCGCACCCGCCTCGGTCGTCCGCTGACGTTGGCCGAGAAGATCCTGGCCAATCATCTCGACCAGGCCGACGCCGAGGTCGAGCGGGGTGTCAGCTACGTCGATTTCCGCCCCGACCGGGTTGCCATGCAGGATGCCACCGCCCAGATGGCGTGGCTCCAGTTCGACACTGCCGGCCTGAAGCAAGTGCGGGTTCCCACCACCACTCACTGCGACCACCTCATCCAGGCCAAGGTCGAAGCCAAGCAAGATCTGCTCCGAGCCATCGACACCAACGAGGAGGTCTACAACTTCCTCGAGTCCATCAGCGCCAAGTACGGCGGTGGGTTCTGGAAGCCCGGCAGCGGGATCATCCACCAGGTCGTGCTGGAGAACTACGCCTTCCCCGGTGGCATGATGATCGGCACCGACAGCCACACCCCCAACGCGGGCGGCCTGGGGATGATCGCCATCGGGGTTGGCGGCGCCGACGCCGTGGACGTCATGACCGGCTTCCCCTGGAACGTCCGCTGGCCCAAGCTCATCGGCGTGGTCCTCACCGGCGAACTTTCCGGCTGGTCCGCGCCCAAGGACATCATCCTGAAGGTGGCCGAGATCCTCACCGTCGAGGGCGGCACCGGCGCCATCGTCGAATACATCGGTCCCGGCGCCCAGAGCATCAGCGCCACCGGCAAAGCCACGATCTGCAACATGGGCGCCGAGATCGGCGCCACGACCTCGATCTTTGCCTACGACGATGCCATCGGGCGATACCTCAAGGCCACCGGACGCGAAGCCTCAGCCGACGCCGCGGATGCAGTCGCCCATCATCTGCGTCCCGACGACGAGGTGCTGGCCAACCCCTCCGCCTTCTACGACCGAGTCATCGAGATCGACCTGTCGACCCTGCAACCGCACATCAACGGGCCCCACACCCCGGACCTTGCCCGCGAGGTGGGTGCGCTGGGCGCCGAGGCCGCCAACGAAGGGTGGCCGCTCGAGATCAGCGCGGCGCTCATCGGCAGTTGTACCAACTCGAGCTACGAGGACATCACCCGCGCCGCCTCGATCGCTCGCGAAGCCGCGGCCAAGGGCCTGCAACTGAAGACCAAGCTGCTCATCACCCCGGGTTCGGAGCAGGTGCGTGCCACGATCGAACGCGACGGCCTCCTCGGCGACTTCGAAGCTCTTGGTGCAACCGTCCTGGCCAACGCCTGTGGACCATGCATCGGCCAATGGGACCGCTCCGACGACCGTCAGCCTGGCACTCCGAACGTGATCGTCACCTCCTACAACCGGAACTTCCCCAAGCGCAACGACGGTGACGCCGCCACCTACGCCTTCGTCACGTCGCCCGAGACGGTCATGGCGCTCGCCATCGCCGGGACGCTCGACTTCGATCCGATCAACGGGACCCTGGTCAATGATGCAGGCGACGAGGTTCGCCTGTCGGTCCCCGTCGGGGTCGAGCTCCCGTCCAGTGGTTTCGACCCCGGCGAGGAGACCTTCGTTGCTCCCCCCGCAGACGGCTCCGACATCGAGGTCGCCGTCTCCCCCACTTCGGACCGCCTCCAGCTCCTGGCGCCCTTTGCCGCATGGGACGGCAAGGACTACGAGAACCTCCCGATCCTCGTCAAGGCCAAGGGCAAGTTCACGACCGACCACATCTCGATGGCCGGCCCTTGGCTGACCTACCGCGGCCACTTGGAGAACATCTCGGGCAACCTCTATCTCGGCGCGGTCAACGCCTTCGAACAAGCCGGTGGCGCTCCCTACGAGGTCGGCTACGGCAAGAACCAACTCACCGATGAGATCCAGACCTTCCCCTCCATCGCCAAGTCGTACCACGAGGCCGGCCAGGGGTGGATCGTCATCGGTGACCAGAACATGGGCGAAGGCTCCAGCCGGGAACACGCAGCCATGGAGCCACGTTTCCGCGGTGGTTTGGTGGCGATCGCCCGCAGCTTTGCCCGCATCCACGAGACCAACCTCAAGAAGCAGGGCATGCTGCCCCTGACCTTCGCCGACCCGGCCGACTACGACCGCCTCGGCGAGGACGACCGGATCAGCGTCCGCGGTATCGCCAACCTCACCCCCGGTGAGCCATTGACCGTCGAGGTGACCACCGCCGGGGGCGAGACCTGGTCGTTCGAGGCGAACCACACCTACAGCCCAGACCAGATCGAGTGGTTCCACGCCGGTTCGGCCCTCAACGTCATCCGCCGCTCGCTGGGTTCCTGACCCAGGTTCCCCATCTGTTCCCAACCGCCCGGCGGGCAACGCTGGCGGTTGGGAGCACCAGCATCGTCGGACCGGCACTGTTCGGACCAGCACGGTTGGAACCGGCACCGTTGAGGCCGGCACTGTTGAGGCCGGCACTGTTGGAACCGGCACTGTTGGGCAAAACGGCGAAACCGGCCTCCGGGGATCCCGGGGCCGGTTTCTGCGGGGCGACCGGTACGAGGGGGACCGACCAAATCGCCAGGCGAGTGAGCCTCCTTGAGGGGACCGAGACTCACTGCCTTTGCTGAAGAGCACTATAGAAACCGGCCGGTCATCTGTCCAACATGGGCAAGACATTTCTCATATCTATTTTGGAGATGGCCCTCGAGACACTCCGGGTCCACTGCCATGTCCGGGACCACCTGCCCCCATCGGGAGGAATCGTCCGGAGACAATCGATTTGTGCGATCCTTGCCATCTATGGACCTGAGACAGCTCCAAGCCTTTCTGGCCGTCGTCGAACACGGAGGGTTCACTGCCGCCGCCCGGGCAACCCACACGGTGCAGTCGAACATCTCGACTCACGTGGCCCGACTGGAACGGGAGCTCGACGTGGTGTTGATCGACCGGGCGACGGGGCGCACCACTCATGAGGGCGAGGCAGTGCTTGCCCGGGCACGGCGGATCCAATCCGAACTGGAGTCCCTGGAGGCCGATGTCCACTCGATGCACGGTTCGCCTCGTGGCACGGTTCGACTCGGAGTCATCGGTACCACTGCCCGCTGGCTGGTGCCGCTGCTGGTCGACCGGATAGCCCTCGAGACACCCGACATCCACCTCGTGGTCTCCGATGGGACCACCACCTCACTGCTCAGTCGCATGCTCGATGGCGAACTCGACCTCAGTCTGGTGGGCCTTCCGGTCGACGAGCCCGAGATTCGCACCATCGACCTGTTCTTCGAGGACCATGTCGTCATTGCGCCGACGTCGCACCCGCTGGCATCGCTCGATCACGTCATCCAACTCGAGGAAGTGGCGTCCTTCCCCTTGCTGCTGGCGGCTCCGGGCACACCCTTCCGACGCGACATCGACGATGCCTTCCTGGAACGGAACCTCGTACTCAGGCCCCAGCTCGAGGTCGACGGCCTTCGGTTGCTGGCCTCGCTCGCTTTTCAGGGATTCGGGGTGGCCATCGTGCCCGCCAGCGCCGCACCCGGATGGATCGGTGGCGACTGGAAACGATTGCAGGTCGAGGGACTGCCGCGGCGGCGGGCCGGCCTGGCCATTCGCAAGCGCGGCATGCTCTCCGCCGCGGCGCAAGCCACGGTGGACACCATCACCGCTATCGTCTCGGTCGAAGCGCAGGCGAACAAGGGTCTCCACCTGCCATCGCTTCCTCTGCCTCATGACCACACCTCCCCCATCTGAAACGGTTTCACTTCCCGAACCCACCTCATCCGGAGTCGAGGGTCGAGTGCCGACTCGCCGAGCCCTCCGCTCGGCCGGCGGTGCCGTAGTCGCGGCGCAAGCGGAGCCCACTCCGGAACGCCGGATGACTCCGGCCGAGGCCTTCGAACAGCCAAGCACCCCGGCAGCCAATTTCTCCGATCTCCCCTCCGGAGCCCCGAGCCCCACGCAGGCCCTGGCGCCTGACGCCTTGCTCCTGCGGTCGCACGCCACGACCGGCGCCGTGGCGGGAGCCGTCGACCTCGACGGACGTAAGGTCATGTTCGTACGGGTGGCCGGGGGCGCTGACCGAGGTGCGCTGACCCCAGCCGACGGTCAGCTCCTCGAAGTTGCGTTCCGGGCAGCTCGAACGCATCGTCTGCCCATTGTCGGCACCCTCTCCACCAGCGGCGTCTCGGTCCATCACGGCATCGCCAGCGTCGCCGGTTGGGGACGAGCTGCCCGGGAGCTGGTCCAGTGCAGCGGCGTGGTTCCGATTCTTCTGGCCGCATGTGGCCCGGTCGTGTCGGGCCCTTCGTTCCTGCTCGGCCTGGCCGATGTCGCCGTGTTCACCGAGGACGCCTATGCGTTCGTCTCGGGCCCTCACATGGTCGAATCCTTCACCGGTATTCCCGTCTCGGCCAACGATCTCGGCGGTGCAGCGGCCCACAGTCGCTCCAGTGGTGTCGCCGCGCTCCTCGTGCCCGACGAGGAGTCGGCCATCGACGCGCTCTCGGAGATCCTGACGTTCCTTCCGGATCATGTCGGCATCCTGCCCGGCAAGGTCGCCACCACAGATCCCGTCGACCGTCTCACGACAGCGGCCGCCAACACCCTCCCCGGTCATCCCACCGGCTCCTATGACGTCCGAGACATCGTGCGCGACCTGGCCGATGACGACTATTTCCTGGAGTTGCGGGGTGGTTGGGCACCGAATCTCGTGACGGGATTCTGTTCGATCGGCGGGCTCCCCGTCGGTGTGGTCGCCAACCAGACCCAGGCCTTGGCCGGCAGCATCGACATACCCGCCAGCCAGAAGGGTGCAGGGTTCGTCGGACTGTGCGATGCGTTCAACGTTCCTCTGCTGACCCTGGTCGACACCTCTGGTTTCCTTCCGGGCAAGGACCTCGAATGGCGCGGGATGATCCGCCATGGGGCCCAACTCGCCTTCGCCTACGCAAGGGCGACGGTGCCCCGCCTCGCCCTCATCCTGCGCAAGTCCTATGGCGGCGCCTACATCGTGATGGACTCGCGCCACATGGGCAACGACCTGATGTTCGCCTGGCCATCGGCCGAAGTGGCGGTTATGGGCGCCAAGGGTGCGGTCGAGATCCTGCATCGCAAGGTCGATGCCGACGAACGCGCCAGGCTCGAGGCCGAGTACGAGGCAACCTTCCTCACGCCTTATCCCACGGCTGAGCGCGGCTCGATCTCGGCGGTCATCGAACCTGAACGGACTCGCGAGCACCTGGCCTCAGCCCTCGAGATGTTGTGGCCCAAGCGCGAACACCTTCGCCCTCGACGCCACGACAACATGCCACTCTGAACATGCCTGCCGACCCTCGTCGCACCCAGCTTCCCCTTCAGGGGCCACTGGGACTAGATTTCCTGTTGACCACGATTCAGGCACAACGGCGTGCTCGAGGTCGAGCCACATTCCCACTGCCTTACAGGAGTCATCAACGTGCCTGAGACCGTCACGATCACCGACAACCGCACGGGTCAATCGACTGAGATCCCGATCGTCGACGGTGGAGTCGACGCCAAGGAGTTCAGCAAGCTGCTGCCCGGTGTCTGGTTCTTCGACCCCAGCTTCGGAGCCACCGCGTCCACCGCCAGCGAGATCACCGAACTCGACGGCATCAACGGGATCCTGCGCTACCGCGGCTACCCGATCGAGCAGCTCGCCGAACACTCGACCTTCCTCGAGGTGGCCTACCTCCTGCTGAACGGAGAACTGCCGAACAAGGTGCAGCTCGACCAATGGGTACATGACGTCACGTACCACACCTACATCCACGAGAACATGCGAAAGCGGTTCACGGAGGGTTTCCATCACGATGCCCACCCGATGGGCATGTTGGTCTCGGCGATCGCTGCGTTGTCCACCTTCTACCCCGAAGCCAAGGACGTCGAAGACCCCGCAATCCGCAACATCCAAATCAACCGGCTCATCTCCAAGGTCCCGACGCTGGCCGCCATGGCGTATCGCGCCAGCATCGGCATGCCGTTCGTCTACCCGGACAACAACCTCACCTATGCCGAGAACTTCCTGTCGATGATGTGGAGGGTCGCCGAGCCGGCCTACGAGCCTGATCCGGTGCTGGCGAAGGCCCTCGACGTTCTGCTCATCCTCCACGCCGATCATGAGCAGAACTGCTCGACCACCACCATGCGGGTCGTCGGTTCATCGCACGCCGATCCCTTCTCGGCCGCAGCCGCGGCCACCGCTGCCCTCTACGGTCCCCGCCATGGCGGTGCCAACGAGGCCGTCATCAACATGCTCCGCAACATCGGCAGCGTCGAGAACGTCGGACCCTACGTCGAAGCGGTCAAGCGAGGCGACGACCTGCTGTGGGGCTTCGGTCACCGGGTCTACAAGGCCTACGATCCCCGGGCTCGCATCGTCAAGGCGCACGCCGACAGCGTGTTCTCGGTCACCGGCAAGAACCCGCTCATCGACGTTGCCCTCAAGCTCGAGGAGATCGCGCTCAGCGACGACTACTTCAAGAGTCGCAACCTCTACCCCAACGTCGACTTCTACACCGGTCTGATCTACCAGGCAATGGGCTTCCCGCTCGACATCTTCACCGTGTTGTTCACCATCGGCCGCATGCCCGGATGGCTGTCCCACTGGCAGGAATCGCTCGAGCAGGGCGCCAAGATCTCTCGCCCGCGCCAGCTCTACATCGGCCCCGGCGAGCGCCAGTACGTACCTCTTTATCAGCGCTGATCTCGTCGGATCTCCGGCAATGACGGCGGGCCTGCGGGTCCGCCGTTGTACGTTTTGAACCGGCGTTCGGGTCTCCGGAGCCTCTATCGTCTGAGCCATGGAATTTGAGCTCTCGGCGGAACTACTGGCCCTCGGCGAAGACGCACGAGAGGTCGGGCGGCGGGCAGCCGCCAAGATCGAGATGCCCGAGGACTCCTGGCTGATCGGCAACGACCGAGCGTTCTCGCGCGAACTGGCTGAGCGCGGCTGGATCGGCATGACCTGGCCCACCGAGCACGGTGGCCAAGGCCGATCCAGCCTCGAACGGTTCATGGTCGTCGAGGGTCTCATCTCCACCGGTGCCCCCATCGCCTCCTCGTGGTTCGCCGATCGCCAGATCGGTCCCACGTTGCTCCAGTTCGGCACCGAAGAACAACGCCGGCGCTGGCTCCCCGGCATCATTGCCGGAGAGGCGCAGTGGTCCATCGGCATGTCGGAACCGGATGCCGGTAGCGACGTGGCATCCATTCGTACCCGTGCTGTTCGCGACGGCGACCGCTGGATCGTCAACGGTCAGAAAATCTGGACCAGCGGCGCCGCCGACGCCGACTGGATCTATCTCATCGCCCGTACCGACCCTGACGCAGCGCCCCATCAGGGACTCTCGGAGTTCGTCGTCGCCATGGACTCTCCGGGCATCACCATCGAGCCGATCACCGACGCCACCGGCAACCGGCACTTCTGCGAGGTGTTCTTCGAGAATGTCGAGGTTCCGGACGGTCACCTCGTCGGGGCGATGAATGGCAGCTTTCGCCAGGTCATGCGGCAGATGGAGCACGAGCGAGGCGGCATCGATCGCCTTGTCTCCAACCGTGCGCTCTACGACCTGATCCGCGAGGATCTCGGGGCGATCACCGATCCCCTGCTCCGCCAGGAGTTCGCCCGAGCGGAAAGCGTGTACACGATCGCTCGCAACATGGTGCTGCGCGAGGTGGTGGGACAGGCCCCGCCGGGATGGTCGGCCATCACCAAGACCTTGGCGACCGAGTTCGAGATCGAAGTCGCCAACCTGTGCGGCCGCGCCCTGGGCGCCGGCGCCATGCTCTGGAACCGGGTCAGCCGCAACATCTGCTATGCACCCGCCTACACACTCATGGGGGGAACGACGCAGGTGCTGCGCAACATCGTCGGCGAGCGGGTACTCGGCCTCCCCCGAGAGCCTCGGGGGTCCTGAAACACCCAACCGCGTGCAGTTCCGCGGCGCCCAGCAGGCGCAGGTGCACTCGGTTGGGTGTATCTCCTCAGCGCCCGACGATTGTCAGCTACCCGCGGACAGGTGGCGGACCTCGGCCAGAGGGTCACGTTCGAACCGCTGCACCTCGACCACGACGTCCACCGCCACCGCCCGCTGCTCGCTCACGAGCACCGGGTTGACGTCGATTCGCACCAGAGAGGGAAACGAGGCCACGGCCGCCGCCAGGTTGGCCACGGTTCGGCGCAAGGCGTGTCGGCCTTGGGCCGTGATGCCGGTTCCCGAGAACGCAACGGTGTCGACCAGGGCTTCCACCTCCTGCGAGGTCGCCGGCAACAACAAGAGCTTGCGGCTCGTGGTCGAGGCAATGCCGTCGCCACGAACCGCCAGCGCGAGGCGAGATCCACCATCGACGTCCTGGCGAACCTCGATGGCCACGTGGTGGCCGGTGGGCATCATGGGCTGGACGATGGCGGGCAGGAAGCCGTCCACCAGGTCGGCCATTCGACCGAAGGCCGACCTGACCTGATCCGGGCCGCGGAGATCGAGGGCGACGCCACCAGCCTCGCCGGCCAGACGCCGCGACCCGTCACCTGCCTTCAGCGCCACGGGATATCCGAGCTCCTCGGCGGCGATGGCTGCCGAGGTCGCATCCAGGACGGCACGGCTGGGTGCAAGATCGACACCGCACAGACCGAGAAGACGTTCCGCCGGTTCCCGCTCGAGCAGCCTCGCCGCAGCAGGGTGGCCAACGGTGAGCCTGTCGAGTTCGGCGGCCACCGCGGCAGGCTGCTCGAGTTCGAGAGACCGACCGCGGTCGGTACCCCGCCAGACGCCGTAGTCACTCCATCGGGCGAGCGCCTTGGCCGCTTGCTCGGGAAAGTCGAAGACGGGCAACCTCGGGAACGACCGCGGGCTGACGCCACTGAGGCCAACCACGACCATCGGCTTGGCCACCGCGTCGTCGATGCGATCAAGGAGGATGGCAACGTCTTCCATCGCAAGACCCGGCGTCGGCACCAACGCAACGAGGACGGAATCGACGTCGGAACTGACGGCCGCGGCCACCACCGTCCGCTCGTAGTCGAGCGGCGCGGCCGGTGGTGTCACGGCCGCTCGCTCGGTGTCGCCCACCCGTACCCAGTCGATTGCCTCTGCTTCGAGGTCGTCGAGGACGACGGGGGTGCTGGAGCTGTCGCCGGGGACGACCACGTCGAGACCGGCGCTGCGACAGGCGGCCACGCACAGCCTGGCCACCGACGAGGCGTTCGAAACGATGACCACTCGGCGACCGTTGGGCACGGCCTGGGTGACGGCAACGCGTGCCTGGGCCGCAAGTTCGCTCACTTCCGAGACGAGCACCACCCCGGATTGGCGAACGAGTTCGCTGCGGTCGGCATCGAGCGGGGCCACCGCCACGATGGGTTTGGTCCGCGAGATCACCTGGGCGAGGCGAGTGAACTTGCCGAAGTTGCCGAGGTTCTCGAGATACAGCCCGATGACCGAGGTGCGCGGGTCGAAGGCCCAATACTGGAGGAGGTCGTTGACCGACACGTCGGCCCGATTGCCGAGGGCGGCAAACGAACTCACTCCGGTGCCTGCTCGCTCGAACACCGCCAACAACGCAGCACCCAGCGGCCCCGACTGTGACAGCAGGCCGACCTCGCCGACGGGAACCGAGACCGGCAGGAACAGAGCCCGCAACCGAAGATCGGGATCGGTGTTGGCCACGCCGAAGGCATTCGGCCCGATCAGCCGAAGGCCATTGCCACGAACCAATTCCACCAGTCGACGCTGCTCGAGCGCACCCTCGATACCCACATCTGCGAATCCGCCCGAGATGACGAGCAAGCCGGCCACACCCAAGGCGATGCATTGCTCGACCGCCGCCAGCACGTCAGCTGCGGGAAGGCAGATGACGGCCAGGTCGACCGGCGCGGTCAGCTCCGCGACCGAGGACACCGTCGACACCCCGGCAATCTCCGATGCATGTCGGCTGACCACTTGGACTCTGCCGGCGAAGTCTGCCGAAACGAGGGAGAAGGCCAGCCGGTGACCCACGCTGTCGGGATGGCGGCCGGCGCCGATCACCGCCACCGAGGACGGCTCGAGCATCCGCGCCACCGACTTCGCCTGGGCGACCCGCTCGCGGGCTTCGATGGCTGCCGAGGCGGCCGGCGTGACGTCGATTCCCAGCTGTACTTGGATCACGCCCTCCTCGAAGGAGGTCTTGACGTCGAACCCGGCTCGGCGGAACACCCGCAGCATCCCGTAGTTCTCGGGCAGCACGCTGGCCACGAAACCGCGAACACGATGGTGACGACCGGCGGCCGCCAGGTACTCCAAGAGAAGGGTCCCGAGCCCACGGCCTTGGAAGTCACCATCGACGAAGAACGCGACCTCGGCCTCCATCTCGCCCGAGACCGGTACGTCGGCCAGTTCGACCGAAGGGTCCTTCGTCCGACCTTCGTAGCGAGCGACGCCCACGAGGCGCTCGGCCACCACCGCCACGAACGCCATCCGCGTCCGATAGTCGATGTTGGTCAGGTGCTCGAGCTCACGTTCGGACAGCCTCGGATGGGGGCTGAAGTAACGGAAGTAGATGGACTCGGGAGTCTGACGGCCGTGGAAGTCGATCAACATCCGGCGATCGTCCGGTCGGATCGGCCGGATCCGCACGGTCGAGCCATCGCTGAGCAGCGCATCGGTCTCCCACTCCTGAGGATAGGGCGGATGGCTCATGGGCGGATCGTAGCCGTTTCCTAATCTCCATATTGTTGATCAACTTAGTCGGCTATAGTCCATCCATGGCCTCGACCACCGCTGACACCCATCATCGCCCGACAGCCGGACCGAGGCGCGGTCACTCCCTGATCGGCTTTCCTCCGGTGGTGAACGAGGACGCAGCGCGCACCGTGGCCGTCGGAGTGGTTGGGCTCAGTGTGGCCTTCGTCGCCACTGGGTCGCCCTGGCTCCTCACGCCCCTGGTGTACGGCTTCTGGGCCCGAGTACTCGCCGGCCCTCGCTTCTCACCACTCGGACTGCTGGCAACCAAGCTCATCGTGCCCCGTCTGTCGGCTCGCGCCGGCCTTCGGGGCCGTCTGGTGCCGGGGCCACCGAAGCGCTTCGCTCAGGGGATCGGCGCTGCGTTGTCCACCAGCGGCGCCTTGTTGGTGGCGGCCGGTCTCCCCACCGCCGCCCGGGTGCTGATCGCCGCCATTGCCGGTGCCGCACTGGCCGAGGCGGCCCTCGGGTTCTGTCTCGGCTGCGTGATTTTCGGCCGCCTCATGGCCGCAGGGATCATTCCCGAAACGGTTTGCGACGCCTGCAACGACCTCAGCCTTCGATCATCCGCCACTGCACGAGGGTGAATGGACGCTCGGCATCGTCGTGATCTTCGAACACAGCTTCGACGCTGGCGCCGATCTGAACGTCCTGCATGGGGTCACCCAACAGATTGCCCACCATTCGGAGGTTGTCGGCGTGTGGCAACTCGACGAGGACGACGAGATATGGGCCCTGGCCTGCAAGGGCCGGGTGTACGGAGTGATGCGGCCGCTCCCATGAGTAGACGATCCCGTCCGGCGTCACCGGCACCCAGCCCACATCGAACGAACGGCAACGGTGGCACATCCATTCCGGGCCCCACTGATGAGTCCCACAGCCATCGCAGCGCTGAACCCACAGTTCGTGACGGCGCGTCCCCTCCCAGTACGCCTTGTCCAAGCCGTCGGGCGATGGGACCGGCGCCGGCAAGCCCGAGTTGAGATACGGCGTCGAGGTCGATTCGTTCATCCGAGCGTCTCCTCGCTGCCGTAGATCGCCGTGCTGGCCACCTCGACCATCGGTCCGGCATTGGCCAACGCAACCTTGGCGTTGGGCACCTGGTTGGTCGACTCACCCCGGATCTGGCGGATCGCCTCGATCTGCAGACCGAGCCCGTGCATGTAGCACTCGGCCAAGTTGCCTCCACTGGTGTTCAACGGGAGCTTGCCGGTCGGAGCGATGAGATTCTCGAAGGTCAACACTTCGTTGGCGTTCTCGTAAGTGCAGAGCCCGTGTTCGATGAGGCTCATCACCACCGCGCCGGTGAAATTCTCGTACGACTGCACGACATCGATGTCACCAGGCCCGACCCTGGCCTGGGCGTAGAGGTGCGGTACGACGGTCTTGAAGCTCGAGGTGACGTAATCGGTCTGGTTGTGGACAGTGGCACCGGAACGATGGCCGCCACCTTGCTGCACGGCCAACGGGTAGACGAGGCGATCGGTGACGTCCCTCGCCGCCGAGGCCGACATGACGATGACCGCGGCTGCACCATCGTTCTCGAGGCAGAGGTCATAGAGACGGAAAGGTTCGACGATCCAGCGGGCCTCGTCGTAGCTGCGTTCGTCGAGCGGTCGACCGTACATCACGGCCCGCGGGTTGCTCTGGGCATGGTGATAGGCAGCCATGGCAATCGCCCGCATGGTCGAATGATCGATGCCATGATCGTGCATCAGTCGGGTCGTTCGCATGGCGTAGGTCTGCGCCGGCGACATCACCCCGTAGGGAATGGTGAACGCGCCCTGACCACTGACCGAGTTACGTCGCGGGCCGGCACCGAAGCGCCCGAACTCACCTTGGGCAAGACCTCGAAAGGCCACCACGCAGTCGGCATACCCCGCAGCGACCGCCGCCGATGCATTACCGATGGCCGCAGCTGCTCCACCACCTCCGGACCCCCACTGCATGTTCGAGAACCGGATCTCGGGGCTCCCCAATGCGTTGGCGATTCGCGCCGGCAGATTTCGGTCATTGCTGTAGGAGCAGAAGCCATCGATGCGCAACGGGTCGATGCCGGCGTCGTCGCAGGCGGCGAGAATGGCCCGCAGTACCAGTTTGAACTCCGGTTCGGGG
>JAHECQ010000370.1 GCA_024641625.1 Acidimicrobiales bacterium
TCAAGGGCATTGCCGAGTCGGGCACCATTGGCGGCGTCCCTGCGGTCCAGAACGCCGTCATCGATGCCCTCGCCCATCTCGGAGTGAAGCACATCGACCTGCCCGTGACCCCTCAGCGGGTGTGGCAGGCCATCAACGGCTGAGGATCACCACCTGCGGCCCGAGCGGGGTTCGGTACCGGATCGGACGATCGGATACCGTCGGAGCATGAAAACGGTCTTCTTCCATCTGATGCCCTATCCGGAGTTGCCCAGCGACTTCCCCGAGGCCCATCGCTCGGTCTGGGTCGACATCGACCCAGGCCTCTATGACCCCAAGGTCGGGCATCGGGCCTACAACGACTACATCGACGAACTCGAGTACGCGGCCGGTGTCGGCTTCGATGGCGTCGGCATCAACGAACACCACTCGAACGGCTATGGCCTCATGCCGAGCCCCAACATCATCGCGGCCTCGCTCAGCCGATCGTGCCCCGATGCGACCATCGTGGTCCTGGGTGATTCGGTCGCCCTCTACAACCCGCCGCTGCGGGTGGCCGAGGAACTCGCCATGCTCGACGGCATCACCGGCGGGCGGATGGTTGCCGGCTTCCCCGTCGGCTCACCGATGGACACCATCTTCGCCTACGGCCAGAACCCGGCAACGGTGCGCGAGCGCTATCACGAGGGTGTCGATCTGATCACCAAGGCGTGGACCAGCAAGGATGTCTTCAGCTTCAACGGCGAGTACAACAAGCTTCGCTACGTCAACGTGTGGCCCCGTCCGGTGCAGCAGCCCCATCCGCCGATCTGGATTCCCGGGGGCGGCAGTGTCGACACCTGGGACTGGTGCGCCGAGAACGACCTGCTCTACTGCTACCTGTCCTACTTCGGATACAAGGCCGGGCTGGCAACCATGCAGGGCTTCTGGGATCGGGTGAGGCAACTCGGCAAGGAGGCCAACCCCTTCATGGGTGGCTTCGCTCAGTTCATCGGCGTCGCCGACAGCGAAGCCGAGGCCTGGGAGATCTATCGCGAGCCGGCCGAGTACTTCTTCAACACCTGCCTCCACGTGTATGCCGGCTTCGCTGATCCTCCCGGCTACAAGACGCCCAACACGGTGCGATCCGGGGTGGAGGGCATGGTCGAACGCGCGGCGCGTGAAGCAACGGCCCGAGCCGAGGCCAAGGCGCAGCCCAAGGGCCCACTCAGCGCAGGACCGAACCAGATGAGCTTCGAGCAGATGGTCGAGAAGGGATACGTGATCCTGGGTGATCCAACGCAGGTCACCGAGAAACTCCATGAACTGGCCGTCAATCTCAACATCGGCCACCTCATGGCGCTCTGTCATTTCGGGAACATGTCCAAGGAGGTCGTCAAGAACAACCTCGACCTCATGGGCACCAAGGTGCTCCCCGAACTCGCCGGTCTCTTCGAGGACGAGTTCGAGGACAAGTGGTGGCCGCACCCGATGTCGGCGGCCGAACGCCAGATGCCCGACTCGCCGCGAGTGACCGCCCGATGACCACCGGCACGACGTCATCCCAACCATCGAGCGACCAGTGCTCCACCGATCGGCTGTCGCTCTCGGGTGGAGAGGTCGTGATCCGTCGAGCAGGCTCCGGTCGCCCGGTCGGCTACCTCCACGGCCTCATCGGCACGCCGCCGACAGCGCCCGTCCTCGGCGCGCTGGCCCGCTCGGGTCTGCAGGTCACGGCCCCGTGCCTGCCGGGGTTCTCGGGTTCGACCCACAACGACAACACTCGCAACATCCATGACTGGGTGTATCTCACCTCGGCGTTGATCGACGCTGCGGGGATCACCGGCGGGCCGCTGGTTGCCTCCTCCGTCGGCGCCATGGTCGCCCTGGAGCTGGCGGCCATTCGGCCGGAGGCTTTCAGCCAACTCATCCTGCTGGCGCCATTGGGTCTGTGGGCCGACGACGACCCGGTTGCCGATCCCTTCGCCACGACCATCTCCAATCAGCGACGCCTGCTCACCGCCGACCCCACCGTGACTGCCACGTTCTTCGACGATCCAGCGGGCATGCACGGCAGTGAGTTGGTCGAGTACGGGGTCGATCGCTACGCCACCCGCACCTCGGGAGCCAGTCTTGTCTGGCCGATTCCCGAACACGGTCTGGTCAAGCGCATCGAGCGCGTCACGATGCCGGTCACCCTCGTGTGGGGAAGCCTCGACGCCATTGCTCCGATCAGCTACCTCGACCGTTTCTCCACCCTGCTCCCCAACGTCGTGGAAACCCATGTCGTCGAAGGCGCCGGGCATCTGATCGATTGGGACAAGCCGGAGGCCATAGCCGACATCGTTCAGGCCGCGGTGGGCTGACACCACCTGTGCCGGGGCCGGCTGTCGCCGAAGCCGTGCTGAGCCGCGGCCGATGGGGACATCCTCGTCCCCTCGGTCCGGGGGGATCGGTCAGAAGGGTTCGAGTTCCTCGCCGAGCACGAATCGACCGAGCTGATGGTGCACCCGGTCCTGGTGGGCATTGATGTGCAGCGGCATGGCCTGGAAGTCACGCCAGCGGCGATCGAAGTGCCCGCTCTCCCGCAGCCCGTTCCCACCCTGGGACCGCAACAGCAAGCTCATGGCTTGCGAGAGCTGATCGATGGCCGAGGTCGACAACGCCATCTGGCGTAGGTAGTCGGCCTCCGACGGCGTCTGCTCGAGGGCGATCCGATGATCGATGGCCTCGCACGCCGCGGTCATGGTGGCTGCAGCCGCGGCCACCAAGGCTGCGGCCGTCCCCAGATTCACCTGGACCGTCGGCCGGGTGACCATCGCTTTGCCCATGATGGCTCGCCGGGTTCGAATCTCGCTGAGGGCGTCCGACAGGGCCGCCCGAACCAGCCCCACTCCCATCCAGCCGAGGAACACATCGGACAACCCGACCCAGTCCTCACGGTAGCGGTGGGCGATGACCGGAATGGACCGCAGGCTCTCGGCTCGGTTGGCCCCGAACCAGGGCACGCTGCGCTCGAGCGGGACGAGAACATCGGTGTACTGGATGTCGTCGGTCGCAGATGCTCGAACGGCACTGCCATCCCAGGTCGGGTCGATACACAGACCGGCAGCGTCCATCGGCACGATCGAAAAGCGAAGGTCGAGTGGCTCGAGCCGGCTGCCTTCGGCGTCGCAGATGACGCAGACCACGCCCGTCCAATCTGCATACCGGCCACCGGAGCTGAACGTGCCCTTCCCATTCAGGCGGATCTGATCGCCTTCGATCACCCCCGTGACCCCCGAACCTGCGCCTGCGGGGAAGCAAACCCATTCTCCCCGCTCGACGATGCCCGCCAACAGCTCCTGATGAGCGGGCCCGAGCGTGCCCGCATAGAGGTGGAAGACCGAGAGGTGATTCCACAGGGTCCACGCAGTACTGGTGCACCGGGCCGCGACCGCCTCGAGCTCGCGACCGATGTCGAGCACCGAAGCCTCGAGACCACCGAGATTGGCCGAGGCAGCCAATCGCAGGACGTCACCGGCCTTCAACGCCTTGATGAGGTCGGGATCGATCGTCCGGGTCACGTCGGCAGTCGCCGCCTGGGCAGCGATCTGGTCGAGCAGACCGTCCACCACTCGGATGGGTTCGGCCTCGAGGAACGCGAGCAATGGTTCGAAGGAATCCTTGGGTACGGCGGTCATCGCTCTACGATAAGCGCGTGAGCTGGCACACCGAGCAACGACGAGTCACCTGCGAGATCACGGGGGCCGAGCACGTACTCGACATCGGTCTCCCGGTTCGGTTCGGGGCGATCGAACGCCCACCGATCGTGATCTGCCTCGACGGTCGCTGGACCTTCGGCACCACGCTGGATGCGACCCGCATCATGTCCATGCGCGGCGAGGCACCCGAGGCCATCGTCGTCGGGGTCTCCTTCGGTGCGGACCGGATGAGTGACTACCTGGCCGAACGTGCCCGCTGGTACACCCCCACACCGTTCATCCCGCCGGCAGTCACCGGTGTCAAGGGGCTCACGCGGGACGAGACGGGCAAGGCCGCCCTGTTCCGGACGTTCCTCTCCGAGCAGGTGCTGCCCTCGCTCGAGGATGAATACGAGACCGGCGAACGGTGGCTCGTCGGTCACAGCTTCAGCGGCCTGTTCGGATTGTCGACACTGCTCACCGAGCCGGAGATCTTCGAGAAGTTTCTGCTGGCCAGCCCGTCGATCTGGTGGGACGACCGGTCGGTCCTCGACCTCGAACAGGAGTACTCCGAGACCCACGACGACCTTCCGGCTCAGGTGTTCCTGTCGGTCGGCGGAGACGAGGACGCCCTCGACGCAAAGGACCAGCTGAGCGCGCTGGAGAATCCCGAGACGCCTGGTCCCGAGTATTTCCGTATGGGGAGCAACGTCGAGGCGCTCGGGGCGACACTCGCCTCGCGACGCTATCC
>JAHECQ010000371.1 GCA_024641625.1 Acidimicrobiales bacterium
GACTGCGTCAACGGTGAACGTGATCTCGACATCTTCGTCTTCGAGGGAACCGTGATCGAAGGACCCGACGGCACCGGTCGCTACAACATCTTCGCCGATCGTCCGATGAAGGACTGGGTCGAAGATCTCGCCGCTGCTGCCAGCATCGTCGTGGCCATCGGCGACTGCGCCTGCTGGGGCGGCATTCCGGCGACGGCACCGAATCCCACCGACTCGACCGGCCTCCAGTTCCACAAGCGGGACAAGGGCGGTTTCCTCGGTCCGGACTTCGTCTCGAAGGGCGGACTGCCGGTCATCAACATCCCCGGCTGCCCGGCGCACCCCGACTGGATCACGCAGATCCTGGTCGCCCTGGCCACCGGACGCACCGCCGACATCGCGCTCGACGATCTGCATCGGCCGCAGACGTTCTTCAAGACCTTCACACAGACCGGTTGCACCCGGGTGCAGTTCTTCGAATACAAGCAGAGCACCACGAGCTTCGGCGAGGGCACCCGCACCGGCTGCCTCTTCTACGAATTCGGCTGTCGTGGGCCGATGACCCACTCGCCCTGCAACCGGATCCTGTGGAACCGGCAGAGCTCCAAGACCCGGGCCGGCATGCCGTGCCTCGGTTGCACCGAGCCGGAGTTCCCGTTCATGGAACTGGCGCCGGGCACGGTGTTCAAGACCCAGAAGGTCTCCGGTGTCATCCCCAAGGAAGTTCCCGAAGGGACCGACCATCTCACCTACATGGCCCACGCGGCCGCGGCGAAGGTCGCCGCGCCGGAATGGTCGAAGGAGGACATGTTCGTTGTCTGAGCAAACAACGTCTGAGCAAACAACGTCTGAGCAAACAGTGTTCGATTCGACCGCCTCCTTCCGTCGTCCTGGCCAACGTGGCCTCACCTCCATCTCCAAGAGAGTCAACGCATGAGCACCATCGATCTGAATGTCAGCCCGCTCGGGCGAGTCGAGGGAGACCTCGACGTACGGGTCACCATCGACGACGGCGTCGTCAGCTCCGCCTGGACCACCGCCGGCATGTTCCGTGGCTTCGAGATGATCCTGCGGGGCAAGGACCCGCAGGCCGGGCTCATCGTCACGCCCCGTATCTGCGGGATCTGCGGCGGCAGCCACCTGTACAAGTCGGCATACGCGCTCGACACGGCGTGGAAGACCCACCTGCCGCACAACGCCACGCTGATCCGCAACATCGCCCAGGCGTGCGAGACACTCCAGTCGATTCCTCGTTACTTCTACGCCTTGTTCGCGATCGACCTGACGAACCAGAAGTTCTCGTCGTCGCCGTTGTACGAAGAGGCCTGTCGCCGCTTCGCACCCTACGTCGGCGAGAGCTACCAGCCCGGCGTGGTCCTGTCGGGCAAGCCGGTCGAGGTCTACGCCATGTTCGGCGGCCAGTGGCCCCACTCGAGCTTCATGGTGCCCGGCGGCGTCATGTGTGCTCCGACGTTGGCCGAGGTGACGCGTTCGATCGCCATCCTCGAGAACTGGAAGCACGCCTGGATGGAGAAGCAGTGGCTCGGCTGCACCGTCGAGCGCTGGCTCGAGAACAAGACCTGGGACGACGTGCTCGCCTGGGTCGACGAGAACGAGAGCCAGCACAACTCCGATTGCGGCTTCTTCATCCGCTACTGCCTCGACGTCGGCCTCGATACGTTCGGTCAGGGTGTCGGGAACTACATCGCCACCGGCACGTACTTCCAGCCCGAGCTCTACGAGAACCCCGACGTCGAGAGCCGCAATGCCGCACTCATCAACCGATCGGGCATCTACGCCGACGGCGAGTGGTCCGACTTCGACCACCTCCGGGTCAGTGAGGACACGGCGCACTCGTTCTACAAGGGGAGCGGCCTGCTGCATCCGTGGGAGGGCGTCACCGATCCGATCGATCCCGAGCAGGGAAAGAAGGAGGGCAAGTACAGCTGGGCCAAGTCACCTCGCTACGACGTGCCGGGCCAGGGCTACGTGCCCCTCGAAGCCGGTCCACTCGCTCGCCGCATGGCCGCCGCTGCGCCCGGCGCCGGCCCGCATCAAGACGACGATCCGCTCTTCCTCGACATCATGAATCGGATCGGACCGTCGGTCATGGTGCGCCAGCTCGCCCGCATGCACGAAGGTCCCAAGTACTTCCAGTGGACCCGCAAGTGGCTCGATGACCTGAACCTGCACGAAAGCTTCTACACCAAGCCGGTCGAGCACGCCTCGGGCAAGGGCTTTGGCTCGACCGAAGCTGCCCGCGGTTCGCTGTCGGACTGGATCGTCATCGAGGACGGCAAGATCGCCAACTATCAGGTGGTCACCCCGACGGCTTGGAACATCGGTCCCCGTGACGGCGAAGGCACCCTCGGTCCGATCGAGAACGCGCTCGTTGGTGCGCCGATCGCCGACGTTCACGACCCGGTCGAACTGGGTCTGGTGGCCCGAAGCTTCGACTCGTGCCTGGTGTGCACGGTGCACGCCTATGACGGCAAGACGGGCAAACAGCTGTCCAAGTTCGTCGTGAACGGAATGGTCTGACGCGGCGATGGCCGCGATGGATGAAGCACGTCGTGTCGCCTTCGACGACTCGATCGGTCTCCATCCACGCGGCCAGATCGTCATCATTGGTTGCGGCAACCTGCTGCGCGGCGACGACGCCGTCGGCCCGATCACCATTCGCCATTTGTGGACGCTGGGCGTTCCCGACGAGGTCACCCTCGTCGATGGCGGAACGGCGGGGATGGACGTTGCGTTCAAGATGCGCGGCGCCCGCCTGGTCATCCTGATCGACGCCGCCACCACCGAATCCAAGCCGGGCACGATCTACGAGATCCCCGGTGACGAGATCGAGCAGCTCCCCCCACTGGAAGGGATGCATTCGCATCAGTTCCGTTGGGATCATGCGCTTGCCTTCGGCCACTGGCTGCTCGGCGACGACTATCCGACCGACGTCACGGTCTTCCTGATCGAGATCGAGCAGACGACGCCCGGCGCCGACCTGACGCCCAGTGTCGACGCAGCGATGCGTCAGGTGGCCGAGTTGGTGCGTCGTCGTTGGCAGGGGCTGCTCGGTGATGACGCGTCGTCCCGTGGTCGGCCCTCGGGCCCACTCCCGTTGTCGGTCGAGATCACGGTCGATGGCAATCTGCGAATGTCGGCCGAGATGGCCGACGAGTACTTCCCCGCCTCCGCCATGGTGGCGGTACCGAGGGGCGACGAGCTCTGGCTGATGCCACTCGTCGGACCCGAGAGCGGGGGATTGCTGCTCAAACAGCGCAACAGCCGAGGTGATCGTTCGGCGCTGATCTGGGAGTCTCTGCCTCCGGGCGCCTCCTACGGTATTCGAGCGGCCGTGTGGGACCGGGTGAATGCCGCAATGCGAGTGAGTCTCAACGAAGGAGTCACCACATGCTCGAGTTGACCGAATTGGTCGTCCGCCCGCAACCGGTCGGCGTCTTTCCAGTGCCCGCCGGCTACCTGCTGATCGACAGCGATCCCCGACACGATGAGGCACGCCTGGCGCTGACAGCGGGGAAGCGCCCGGCGTTCCCGCCGAGTCTTCGGTACTACGAGTGCGCAATCGAGGGTGACATCGACGGCGCCTTGGCCGCGCTGGTCGGCGACGATCCCTTGACCCTCGCCAACCGCCTCGTGCTGACCGGCGATCCCGCGGTCCTCGCGCGGCTGGAAGCGGCCGATGGTCCTCTGGCCGATGACCCGATGCTGGCGGCGCATGTCGGCTGCATCGCCTTCATCGTCGGACTGCGCCCGTCGCCGCCAGATCCCGACTCGCTCGATGGCGAGTTCGCGGCGCTGGCGAATGCGGCGCTGGCGACGCTCGCGCTGGAGCGCCACGATCGAGGCGAGGCCGTCGATGCACTCGAGGCCGCTGCGCAGGCGGCCTACCCGATCAGCAAGGCCCTGGCCGGGCAGATGCTCGGGCAGATGGCCAACACCCAACTCGACGAGGGCGGAACGAAGCGGGCCGCGGTGAGTTTCCAGGCGGCGCTCGACGCCCTGGCCGAAACCGACCTCTCGCTCACCCGGGCCGAGCTGCACGTCGCCGCCGGGGCCATGTATCAGGAGATGTCCGAGGCTGCACCCCGACTCATGCAGCAGGCGATCGACCACTATCACCAGGCGATGGCGCTGGTCGACCGCCACGCTGCTCCCGAGACCTGGGCGATCGCCAACGCCAACCTCGGCCTTGCCTACATGATGATGCCGATGCACGAGGCGTCCGACCAGTTGCGGATCGGTGTCGCGGTTCAGAGCATGCGGGCCGCGCTCGAGGTGTTCACCCCCGAGTCGCATCCGGATCGGTGGTCGAGCACCCAGCTCAATCTCGCCAACGCCCTCGTCTACATGCCCTCGAAGCACCAGGCTGACAACGTCGCCGAG
>JAHECQ010000372.1 GCA_024641625.1 Acidimicrobiales bacterium
GAGAATTTCTCCAACTGCGTGCGCAACCGCCTCCCCCCGAGGCGTGAAGTGCACACAGTTGGGGGAGACGGTCAACGGCTCTGCGCCGACTGCTTGGTGGCGTGGGCGACGATGATGTCAGCCAGGCAACGCGTCAGCTGCTCGGCGTAGGCGACGTCGAGGAATTCATTCGGTCCATGTGCATTCGAGTCAGGCCCCAGGACTCCGGTGATCACGAACTGGGCATCGGGGAATCGGCTGCCCAACATTCCCATGAAGGGAATGGTTCCTCCCTCCCCCATCAGCTGCATCGGACGATCGAATCGATGCATCGAGGACTGCTCGAGCGCGGCCGCCAACCAAGGTTGCAGCGCCGGCGCGTTCCAGCCGGGAGCGACGTCACCGTCGACCATCGTCACCGTGGCGCCCGAGGGCGGATCGGCGAGGAGGGTTGCTCTGAGTTCGGCCATGACCTCGCCGGGTTCGGCGGTCGGCGGGATCCGCAACGACAACTTGAGCGAGGTCGAGGGCCGCAGGACGTTGCCTGCTCGACCCGTCGGTGGTAGCCCGTCAGCACCGGTGATCGACAGCGCCGGCCGCCACGTGCGAGCGATCAGAGCATCGGCTTGGTCGTCGGTCATCAGCCGCAGTCCGTCCACGATGGGGAAACGTTCGCCGTCGCCCAGCACCCTGGCAGTGGCCTTCGCCTCGTGGAGGCGAGCCGGCGGCGGCTCGACATTCGCCGATGCCAGCAACACCTGTCCGGTCGATGCGTCCTCGATGCGGTCGAGGAGTTGGCGCATCAAACGGAAAGACGAGGGCACGACGCCGCTGGCTGATCCGCTGTGAACTCCTTCGGACAGCACCTGCACCTCCAGGGTGACCGAGACGACCCCGCGCAGCGACGTGGTCAGCCACAGGGTGTCGTAGGTGGCACAACCTGAATCCAGACACAGTACGAGGTCGACCGGACCCAACCATTCGGCCAGCGCCTCGACATGGGCCGGAAGATCGGGGCTTCCCGACTCCTCCGATGCCTCGATGAGCACCACACACCGGCCATGGCACCCTCCGGCGGCCTGGACGGCCTCGATGGCCGTGATGCTGGCGAAGGCGGCATAGCCGTCGTCGGCGCCACCTCGGCCATAGAGCCGATCGCCCGAACGCACGGGTGTCCACGGACCGAGGCCTTCGCGCCAGCCCGACATCTCGGGTTGCTTGTCGAGATGGCCGTAGAGCACCACCGTCCCACCGGCCGCTGAACCATCATCGGACGGGGTATCGAGTCCGTTGAATGGGGGGATGTCCACCACGATGAGCGGTGTGCGCCCGGGCAGCCGCTGCACCTCCACCGACATGTCGGCGACCGTGCGGCCGCCGATCCATCCCACGACCAGCGCAACGGCCGCCTCCAGGTGTCCCGCAGCCTCCCAATTGGGATCGAACGCGGGGGAAAGGGCAGGAATGGCGATGTAGCGCTCGAGCGTGGGAACGATCTCGTCGACCCACCGGGACGAGATGAGCGCCTCGGCGCGCTCGACGTCGGGACAGCCCGACAGCATGACGGGTGGGGAATCGGGGTGAGCGGTCATGGCAGGGCCTCACAGGCATCGAGAGCGTCGAAGTACTTGGCGTAGAACGTGTCGGTCATGGGTCGGCCGCGGAGGACCTCGAGGTCGGCGTCATCGAGCACGCCGGCCAACGTCGCAGCCACACAAGGTGCCGCATCGGGACCGACCCCGGTCTCGATCAGTTGATCGGACAAACGAGCTTCGAGCCCGGCGGTGAGGCCACAGCGGATCTCCGCGGTGAACTGACGCCACTCGAACTCGTCCGAGGGAGATCCATCGGCCAGTTGGGTCTCGATCTCGGACGTCGAGAACTGCTGGAGCAGGCCATCGACGACGCAGCCCGCCTCCTCCTCGGTGGACTCGGGCCTGCTGACGGCGTACGCCTCGACCAGATCCTCACGTGACAGCTGCGAGCACCCCGCCCCCATCACGGCGACCGCCAGAACCAGCGATGTCCACCGCACACGGGGACGACACCGTCGATTCCGGTCGTCACCGCCGGTCGCAACCGGACCTCGCCCTTGGTTGTCTCCATCGGTCGGCGTGCGCAACGACGTGTCAGTTGATCATCTTCTCCCGACCGGCCCAGTACGGCTCACGGAGTTTGAACTTCTGCAGCTTGCCGGTCGACGTGCGGGCCAGCTCCTCCCGGAACTCGACCGACGTCGGGCACTTGTAGTGCGTCAGGTGTTCCCGGCAATAGTTGATGATCTCGGCCTCGGTCAGCGACGAGCCGGGCGTGGTCACAACCAGGGCCTTGACCGTCTCACCCCACTTCTCGTGGGGAACGCCGATGACGGCTACCTCGGTGACGTCGGGATGGGAGAAGATGGCGTCCTCGACTTCGATCGAGGAGACGTTCTCGCCTCCGGAGATGATGACGTCCTTCTTGCGGTCGGTGATCGACAGATAGCCCTCGTCATCGACGTGCCCGCCATCGCCGGTGTGGAACCATCCGCCGGCCAACGCCTCCTCGGTTGCATCAGGCTGGGCCCAGTAGCTCTTGAGGATGTGATTGCCCTTCGCCAGGATCTCGCCCTGACCGTCGACGGTCATGTCGATGCCGATGACCGGGGCGCCGGCGCGGCCGAGCTTCTGCGCCCGCTCGGCGGCCGTGAGCCCATCCCATTCCTGTCGGGCTCGGTTCATGGTGATGAGTGGCGCGGTCTCGGTCAGGCCGTAGATCTGGATGAACTCCCAGCCGAGCTCGGTCTCGACCCGCTCGATGGTCTTCGTTGGTGGCGGAGCGCCGGCCACGACGATGCGTAGCGTCCCGCGCCCGGGAATCTCGCCCTCCCAGTTGGCCGCCGCGTCGAGCACCATGGCGACCACGGCCGGTGCGCCACACATGAGGGTGACGCCGTGTTCCTGGACGCGCTTGAGGATCTCGTGGCCATCGACCTTGCGAAGCACGACGTGCTTCACCCCCATACCGGTGACGGTGTAGAGCATGCCCCAGCCATCGCAATGGAACATGGGCAAGGTGTGGAGGTAGACGTCGCGATCGGACACTCCGGCCATCCACCCGAAGATGGCAGCATTGGTCCATCGGGCACGGTGCGTCTGCTCGACGCCCTTGGGGCGCGCGGTCGTCCCCGAGGTGTAGTTGATCGAGGCGGTCGCGTCCTCGTCCGGCTCCCATGGCATCGGTGTTCCCGAGCGGCCGTACCAGAAGGCGTCGGACTCGGGTCCCATGATCCATTTGTGCTTGCAGGTGATGTCGGCCAGCTCGTCCTCGAGCTCGGGGTCGATGAGCAGCGCCTCGGCACCGCAGTGCTCGACGATGTATTCGACCTCGGCCAGACCCAGACGGAAGTTGATCGGAACGAACACTCGGCCGTTGCCACTGACGCCGAAGAAGGACGTGAGCATGCGGGCCGAGTTGTGGGACACCATCGCCACACGGGCACCCATCGGAAGTCCCAACTCGTCCATCGCCACGCCCATCTGTCGACGTATGTCGCCGAGCTGGGCGTAGGTGATGTCTCCCAACGATGGCGCCGGTTGATCGGGTTCGTCCACGATCGCCACTCGGTTGGGATAAACGGCGACCCCTCGATCGAGGAAGTCGTTGATGGTCAAAGGAACCTTCACAGCTGTTCTCCTACCGGTTGAAACACGCGGCAAACCTAGCCCAAACCGGAATTGCAGACCACGCTCGACGGACTGCCTTCGCTCATTCCGAATCGATTGCGGCCGATGAGGATCCGGTGAGTCCCAAGGCCCCACCCCTCACCGCCGACCGATGGCTGAGCGTTGCGCCGCCGCCAACGGCCGAACTCGTGGGCCAGGTTTCGATCCTGGTGTTCTGGTCACCGACCTGCGAGGCTTCGCTGACCCGTCTCCACGAGATCGAGGTCCTGATTGCCCGCTCCGCAGCCCGTCACGGCCAGACATTACATGCGATCGGGATCCTCGCTCCCCGCTACCCCTTCGAGCGGCGTACCGAGTACGCCAGGGCGGCGATCGCCCGTCACCGCATCACGATGCCCGTGCTCCATGACGCCGACATGCAGGTGTGGTCGCGGTACAACCCCGGGGGATGGCCGGCCACCATCGTCATCGATCATCGTCGGCGTGCGATCGGTGCCTTGATCGGCCTCGAGGAGATCGATGTCCTCATCGAGGCAGCGGAGATGGCCGCGCTCGCCGCCGCCTCGCGTCGCCCTCCTCGGCCCGCGCCGGTCACGGCCGATCTGGGTCCCATGACCGAGGCGGAGGTCGTCGATGTCTCCGAGCGACCATGGCTGTGGCCCGGCGGTGTGGCCACCCTTCCCGATGACCGGATCGCGGTGGCCGACACCGGCAACGATCGCGTCGT
>JAHECQ010000373.1 GCA_024641625.1 Acidimicrobiales bacterium
AGGGGGACGGGCCCTGATCGATCGCCGTTCGTCGGGAGTCGATCAGGCGACGGATCTCCGAGAGGAGCTCGAGTTGCTGCCGGGGGCCGACTGCCACCTGCTCGGATCCCACGTGAGGCAGCCAACGGGCGAAGTCCCACGGGTCACCGGATCCGGGACCGTCCGGAGATCCTGTCGGCAACCCATCGGAGAGAACCGCCAGCGTCAGGTCGTTCGGCGAGTGGGTGACGCACAACTGAATGACCAAGGAGCGCACCACGGCCTGTGCTCGCCCCGGTGGGCCGGTGATCACGAGCGGGCCCGTCCCCACCAACGACGTGACCAGCGGAAGGGTACCCGCCGGTGGTCGACCGTCGACGGGATGGTCGTCCCCGATGTCGATGTCGCTGGGAAGGGCGGTGAGGCCGATGGCGACCGAGCCGAAGTCGCGATCGGTGGGTTGTCGTTCCCACAGGTGTCGGGTGCGGAACACCGCAGTCGCCACCGCGGCGCCACCCAGCGGATGATCGGCCCGGCGTCGCCTTCGCTCCCGGGCGCGAACCTCGGCCACCATGTCGTCGAACGCCTCCTGGGCCCGGCGGTGCTCGGCGATCCTGCGTCTCTCGACCTGGTTCGCCCGACGGCGGTGCCGGCGGTCGTCGACGGCAAACAGCAGCGGGGCCAAGGCGGCCACCAGGAGGAACTCCCATCGACCGGTTACCATCGCAAATCCCACCCCGGTGAGCAGGGGAACCAACGACCGCCACCAGCCGAACGATCTCGATTCGGTGAGCGTCGGAGCGGCCGGTGGCTCGAGGCGGTTGGGCAGCTCGAGTGCCGCTTCGCGGAACTGGCGGGGAAACGCCAGCGTCGGGCCGCCGTGGTCATCGACCTCGACGAGGTCTTCGCTCGTGAGACGCCAGATCATCGCCGAGGACGATCCGAACTCGAGCAGCATCCCGGCCTCGAGCGCAGCAACCGCGCCCGAAGCGACGATGGTGCCGTCGAGGCTGACCTCGGTGGATCCCGAGAGGTTCTCGAGGCGGCATCCATCGGGTCCGATGTCGAGGACCACCTGTGCCTCGATCACGTCCGGATCGGCGATCGGTACAGTCCGCTCGTTGGGGTCGGGGCGGGTGCCGGGTTGCGATCGCGGGTGCTCGATGCGGTGACGACCAGGATCCAGCAGATGTACGCCACCCGATGAGGGTCCGGTGAGCACCACCAGGACGTGAGCGGGACCGTGGTGGGTGGGACCGTGGTGGGTGGGACCGTGGTGGGCAGGACCGTGGTGGTCTGCTCGGTCGGCCCCCGAGGTCCGCTCGACCAGCAGGGATCCGTTTCGGAGCCCGAGCTCGCCGAGGGACATGTCGGGATCGATGGATCGTGCGGCAAGGGTCACCTCCTGGAAGCCGAGGTCCCCCAGACGACCGAGCAGACAGACGGCCGGAACCTTCGGGTCCGCTCGAATCCAGAGTGGTCGTTCATGACCATCGGCGCTGCGGAGCCGGACGCGCCAGGTCGAAACCATCGTCGATCACCGCTGGAGTCGGGCGGCCAGCTGGGCGTCGGCCTCCTCGATCGTGTCGGCAGCGGACCGGAGGAAGTGACCGAGGGAATCCAAGGCGTCGACGAGTTGGCGGGCACTCTCGGCCCACTCCTGGTAGCGCTCGTCGAATGCCCCGGCGGCCTGACCTCGGAAACTGTCGGCCAGGCCACCAAGGCGGCCACGCAGTCCGGTGAATTGTTCGGTGGCCTCCGATGCTGCGCGGTTGACGTCGTCGGCCAGAAGTCGTGCGTCTGCGGCTCGGAGAAGGATGTCGCTCATCGTCAACTCGTTTCGGGTTGGTTGGGCCCTGGGGTCATGGGCAACCTAGGAAGCGGTCCCGTGCCTGGCCATGGGGATGGGTCCCCGGCGGACTGGTGCCCAGGCCGGGGCCATCGACCGGGGTCGACGGAGCGGGAAAGGACGATCGCGGTTCGATCGGATCGAGCGAACGCGCCAGACTGTCGGAATCCGAAATCATGGGAAGGCAAGGCTGCAGTGAGCAGTCCGTGCGTCGAGAGCGAGCCAGGAGGCCCCAATGCGAGATCCGATGCGAGAAGCAGTGATCGTGGCGACGGCACGGACACCGATCGGTCGTGCGCACAAGGGATCGCTCAGTGGCGAACGGGCCGACGACCTGGCAGGGTTCATCGTCGGTGACCTCCTCGGCAAGGTTCCACAGGTTCAGCCCGAGATGATCGAGGACGTCATCTGTGGGGTTGCGAACGCGACCGGGGAGCAGAGTCGAAACCTGGGGCGACTCGTCGGCCAGCTGGCCGGGCTGCCCAACACCGTCCCGGGCACGACCGTCCAGCGCGCCTGCGCCTCCTCCCTCCAGGCTATTCGCGTTGCCGCCCACGCCATCCGTGCCGAGGAGGGCGACGTGTTCGTCGCCGCCGGTGTCGAGGCCGTCAGCCGGTTCTACGATCCTCAGGATCCGGGAAATCCGCGCTTCATGGACGCAACCCGCGCCGACTACCTCGATGACTTCTACATCCCGATGGGCCTCACGGCCGAGAACGTGGCCGCCAAGTACGACGTGTCCCGTGAGCGCATGGATGCCTTCGCCAAACGCAGTCAGGACCTCGCAGTGGCCGCGCAGGAGAACGGCTTCTTCGATCGGGAGATCACGCCCTACACCACGACCGACGGGACGGTGGTCTCGAGGGATGATGGCCCACGTGCCGGGACCACGCTCGAAGGTCTGGCGAAGCTCAAGCCGGCGTTCCGCGAGGACGGTCGAGTCACCGCAGGCAACGCCTGTCCCCTGAACGACGGCGCCGCCGCAGTGATGGTGATGTCGGCGGGTATGGCCCAGGATCTGGGTATCACACCCCTGGCTCGTATCGTCGCTTCGGCCGTCAGCGGACTCGACCCGAAGATCATGGGTGTAGGGCCCATCGAAGCGGTTCGCAAGGTGCTGGCTCGGGCGGGTATGAGCATCGGCGACATCGGCACCGTCGAGCTCAACGAGGCATTTGCCGCGCAGGTGCTGCCGGTGTGCGACGAGCTCGGTATCGACATCGAACAGCAGCTCAACCCACACGGCGGAGCCATCGCGATCGGACATCCCTTCGGAATGACCGGCGCGCGCATCATGACGACCTTGATCAACGACCTGCAGACGCTCGATCAGCAGTTCGGTATCGAAACCATGTGTGTGGGCGGCGGGCAGGGCATGGCGATGATCATCGAGCGCCTCTCGTGACCTCGTGAGCAGAGCGGCCCTCGATGCACTCGGCATCGCTGTCGCCTCGCGAACCCCGGTGTTGTTGTGGGGTGCGCCGGGCACCGGCAAGAGTTCTGCGGTGCAAGCCTTGGCTCGCGCCGGCGATCAGGTCTGCGAGGTGGTGATCGCCTCGATTCGGGAACCATCGGACTTCGCCGGTCTGCCCATCGTGGTCGAAGGCGGCGTGCGATTTGCTCCGCCGTCCTGGGCCCAGAATCTGGCCCGGGCCGGGGGCGGTGTGCTGTTCCTCGACGAGATCTCCACCGCACCGCCGGCGGTTCAGGCGGCGCTGCTGCGGGTGGTGCTCGAACGGATGGTGGGCGATCTCGCACTCGCCGATGACGTCGCTGTGGTGGCGGCCGCCAATCCGCCCGACCAGGCGGCCGACGGCTGGGATCTCTCGGGGCCGCTCGCCAACCGGTTCTGCCATCTCGATTGGTCGGTCGACGCTTCGGCGATCGCCGAGGGTTTCATCGCCGGTTTCCCTGCACCATCGGTGGTCCGGCTTCCCGATGGTTGGCAAGGTTGGACCGTCCGAACAAGGGCACAGGTGGCATCGTTCCTCCAGGTCCGTCCCGGACTGGTTTCGGCGCCCCCGATCGAGCGGGCGGCCGCGGGACGAGCCTGGCCGAGTCCGCGATCGTGGGAGATGGCCGCCCGACTGCTGGCAGCAGCCCGTTCGGTCGAAGCCCCAGCGGATGTCGTCGCTCAACTGGTGGTGGGGTCGGTCGGCCGCGGTCCAGGTCTCGAGTTCCTTTCGTGGCTCCTCGAACTCGACCTTCCGGATCCCGAATTGGTCCTGGCCGACCCTGCCTCGTTCGAGTTGCCCGAGCGGGGTGACCGGGCATACGCCGCGCTGACCGCGGTGGCCGCTGCCGTTGCCTCGAATCCGACGCCGGAGCGTTGGGCCGCCGGGTGGCAGGTGCTCGGGGTCGCCGGGTCGACGGCCCCTGACGTGGCAGCGATGGCCGCTCGCATCCTGGCGCGGTGCCGTCCCGAAGGTGCCTCGGCACCGCCTGAGGCCGCGGCATTCCTGCCGCTGCTGCGGGATGCCGGATTGCTGTGACGACGGGGCGAGCCGATCTCCATCAGTTCGCTGCTGCCCGGTTGT
>JAHECQ010000374.1 GCA_024641625.1 Acidimicrobiales bacterium
GAGGTCATCTCCGGCGAGGTGAAGCTCGTCACCGACCAAGGACCGCTGAGCATGACCTCGATCATGGGCATCGGCGCACTCACTCCCACTCCCACTCCCACTCCCACTCCCACTCCCACTCCCACTCCCTGATCGTCTGCGCGATCTCGTTCTCGGTCCCGACACCCTCGGTCCGAAGCTCTGTAAGCGAACCGTTCAAGAACCCCCAAGAAAGCAGCACCCGAAATGATCAGATCCATGTACGCCGCCGTCTCCGGCCTGCGGTCCCACCAGACCATGATGGACGTGACCGGCAACAACATCGCCAACGTCAACACCACCGGATTCAAGAAGTCGGCTGCCATCTTCCAGGACATCCTCAGTCAGACCATCAACGGCGCCGGTGCCCCGACCGCAGCGATGGGCGGCACCAACGCCAATCAGATCGGCCTCGGGGTGCAGGTTGGAGGGATCGCCCAGAACTTCCTTCAGGGCGCGCTCCAGAGCACCGGCCGAAGCCTTGATCTGGCCATCCAAGGCGACGGGTTCTTCTCCGTCGAGCAGGACGGCCAGCAACTGTTCACGCGCGCCGGTTCGTTCTTCGTCGATGCCGACGGCAGCCTCGTGACCGTCGACGGTGGGTTCGTCCAGGGCTGGACGGCCGACGCAGCCGGCCAGATCAACCCCTCGGGACCCTACGGCCGCATCCGCATTCCGGCGGGTGAACAGATCGCGCCGATCACCACCTCGGAGATCAACCTCGGTGGCAACCTGCCCGTCAGCGCAGCGGTCGGCGATACCCAGGTGACCGGTCTGTTCGTGTACGACAGCGTCGGGGCGCCGGTGCAGCTCGAGCTCACCTTCACCAAGGCGAGCGCCGATTCGTGGACGGTGACCGGCACCTACGGGGACACTGCGACACCCGTCGCCCTGACGGACAATACGCTCGTGTTCGGCCCGAACGGCGAGCTCACCAGCCCCGCCGACTTCTCGGCTGACATCGCGGCCGGAGCCATTCCGGGGCTCGGCGACGTGAGCATCACTCTTGGTGGGGCGAACGTGGTCGGGCGGATCACGCAATTGTCCGCTGCCGGCTCTGTCGGAGCCATCAACCAGGACGGCTCGACGACTGGCCAGCTGGTCAGTCTGAGTGTGGGACAAGACGGTGTCATCACCGGCTCCTACACCAACGGTCAGGTCAAGTCGATCGCCCAGGTGGCCATTTCGGTCTTCGCCAACCCCGAGGGTCTCGAACGCGTGACGGGCACCATGTTCCGGGCCAGTGTCAACTCAGGTCTGGCGCAGCTGGGCGTCGCCTCGAGCGGTGGCCGAGGCATCGTCGCGCCGGGCGCGTTGGAGATGTCCAACGTCGACCTCACCGAAGAATTCACCAACCTCATCCGGACCCAGCGTGGGTTCCAGGCCAACTCTCGAGTCATCACGACCTCCGACGAGATGCTGCAGGAAATCGTGAACCTGAAGCGCTGATAGTGCTCGGCAGCGATCGATGACCACTCCCCAACTGCGTGCACCTACCAATGCCCAGCGGCGTGTAGCTGCACGCGGTTGCCAAGTTCGGGGGCTCGCGTCTGCCAGACGAGGATCATGACCGCTTGAGTTTGCGGTACAGCTGATCGAATGCTTCGGCTACGTCGGAGGCCCGGCCACCGAGGCGATGGATCGGCAGCGATTGTGACGCGGCCTCGGCCAGCGCCACTCGTTGCGGAATCGCCGGTTTCCAAACGGCGCGTTTGCCGACGACCTTGGAGATGGCGTCGTACTGGCGCTCGGCCTCGGCCGACACCGCCGGCATTCGATTGACGATCACCCCTGCAAGATCGAGCCGATTGTTGTAACGCTGCCAGACTTCGTCGATCAGGTCGGCCACTGGTCCGATGGCGTCCACGCTGAAGACCGATGGCTCGGCGACCATCAGGGCACGGTCGGCGGCCGTGAGCGCCAGTGTCGGCAGCTCTCCCAGCCCCGGCGGACAATCGATGAGGACCGTGTCGAAGAGGTCAGCAATACCCTTCAGCGCCCGATCGAGACGATGCGCCTGCACCTGCGCAGAACCCGAATTCTCCCAGCCCCGCAGATCCCGACCGGCGGGCATCACCACCACCTCGGCACCCCAACAGGATTCAACGATGGATCCCGCGGCGCCACCGGGCCTGGGGGCATCGAGTGCTTCACGCATCCTTCCCCGTGCCTCGCCGGGATCGACACCGAGCACCATCGAGCTGGAAGCCTGGGGGTCGAAGTCGACCACCAGCACCCGGTCACCCGCCGCCTGGGCGGCCGATGCCAACCCCAACGTGACGGTGGTCTTGCCGACCCCGCCCTTCTCGGTCAGGACCGCAACGCGAAGAGTCATGACATCATTCTGACCCCGATCGATGCCCGACGCGAGGACTGCCGGCGCAACCGTGTGCAGCTTCGTCCCGCTGGGAGGCCACAAGTACACCCGCTTCGCCCGAAAGGGCCGGCCGACGAAGGGCTCGAGATCAGGCTCGGGAGAGGCTCTGGTCGGTCACCAAGGCGTCGACCTGCTTTTGAAGCGTCTTGGCCCAGCGCGGGTGGGTGAGCACCCAGAAGCGGGCGGCGCCGATGGCTTCGAGCACCAGCCGGCCGACCTCATTGGGGTCCATGCCCTGCTCCAGCATCGACTGAATGCTGCTCGCCGTCCGAGCCGACACCGCTCCGTCGGCTTTGGGCTTTGCCTGGCCGGGTCGGTATTCAACCGAGTGTCGGCTGATGTTCGTGTTGATCGGCCCTGGGCACAGCACCGAGGCAGTGATCGGGCTCTTGCGGCCGCGAAGATCACGTTCCAGCGTGGACATCAGCGCCACCACGCCGAACTTCGCCACGTTGTAGGCCCCCATCATCTGGCTGGCAATGAGTCCGGCCATGGAGGCAGTGGCGTTGATGTGTCCTTCACCCTGTTCCTCGATGAGCGGCAGGAACACCTTGACCCCGTAGATCGGGCCCCAGAGGTCGACGTCGATGATCCACTTCCAGTCATCGAGCTTCATGTTGTGGGTCGCCGTGGGGATACCGATACCGGCGTTGGCACAGAACACGTTGACCTTTCCGTACGTGTCCATGGCCAAATCGGCCAAGGCCTCGTTGTCGCTCAGCTGCGACACGTCGCAACGACGCCCCACGGCCGAGGCGCCCGCAGCCGAGAGCTCTGCCACCGCAGCATCGAGCGCTGCGGTGTCGAGATCACCCAGTACCACCTTCATGCCCGCTCCGGCGAACGCTCGAGCCATACCGAGCCCGATGCCGCTGGCCCCCCCGGTGACGACGGCGACGCGTCCTTCGAAATCGGTCATCCCGGTCCGGGGAGTCTGCTCACCTTCTCGTAGATCGTTGGTCACACCGGTCATCGGCGCGGTGGATTGGGACGGTTGGTCGCTCATAGGGATCGCTCCAAGAACTCGAGGACAGCTGAGGTGAAGGCGTCGTTGTCGTCGCCGGCCACCATGTGCCCGGTATGGGCCACATCGAAATACTCGGCGCCAGGGACCTGCGCCACAAAATCCTTGGCTACTTCCTCGGTCACCAGATCGGACTGACCACCGCGCACCAGGAGCAGGGGAGCCGCCACCGACCGCGCCGCGTCGAGCAGACGCTGGTTCATCTCCTCCATGTGACGGCGCATCACCGCCTCATCGCCGTCAGCGAAGCCAGGCTTGCTGAGGATGTACCTCGGGTCCCAACGCCAGTGCCAACGGCCATCCTCACCGTGGCGAAGCACACGGGTGAGCCCGCTGAGATCCTTGGGGCGAGGGCGATGCGGGTTGTAGGCCGCCATTGCATCCGATGCCTCTTCGAGCGTGGCGAATCCATTGGGATTTCCCGACATCCAGTTGATGATGCGGGCAGCTCCCTCGAAGGCGAAACCGGGAGCGATGTCGACCAGGACGAGGGCCTTGAAGAGATCGCCGCCGCGAAGGTGCTGCGCCGACAGGGCAGCCATCCCACCCATCGAGGCCCCGATGACGATCGGGGCAGCATCGAACCGATCGATCAACGACAGGACATCGGTCCCACTGTGCTCGCTGTCATAGCGCGCGTCGGGCGACCAATCACTGTCGCCGTGACCGCGAGCGTCGACGGTCACCACCGAGTACCCCTTGGACGCCAAGACAGTCGCTGAACCCTTCCAGGCATGGCGATTCTGACCGGCGCCATGGAGCATCAGGACCGGAGGACCCGATGCTTCCCCCCATTCGTCGGCCACAAGGGTGAGACCATCGGTAACCGGAATCGACACAGTGCGCATCATCGGATGGTATGCCCCAATCCTTCGAGAGACTAAATGGTTTGCCCAAAGACGGAGCAGTCACCTC
>JAHECQ010000375.1 GCA_024641625.1 Acidimicrobiales bacterium
CGCTGACCGAGGTCGCCGCCGGCGATGCCCTGGGTGTGATCATCGCCTCCGACGGGCCGGCGTTCTCGGCCGGTCACGACTTCACCGACATGGCCGGCGCCACCCTGGCCGAGGCCCAGACGCTGTTCGACGTGTGCGAGCGCATGATGACCTTGATCCAACAGGTCCCTCAGGTGGTCATCGCCCAGGTGCAGGGGATCGCCACCGCCGCCGGATGCCAGCTGGTCGCCTCGTGCGATCTCGCGGTGGCCAGCGAGCAGGCCAAGTTCCAGACTCCCGGCGGCAAGGGTGGTCTGTTCTGCCACACCCCGATGGTCGCGGTGTCGCGAGCGGTCGGACGCAAGAAGGCCCTCGAGATGGCGCTGACCGGCGACCCCATCGATGCCGAGACGGCATGTGACTGGGGCCTGGTGAACCGAGTGGTGCCCCACGATCGACTCGAAGCCGAGTCTCGCAATCTCATGCGACGGGCCACCCGTGGGAGCGCCTATTCCAAGGCGCAGGGCAAACGTTCGTTCTATGCGCAGATCGAGATGGGGCAACGCGACGCCTATGCCTATGCAGGGGCGGTGATGGCCGCCGGGGTGACCAGCCACGATGGGCAGGAAGGCATTGCCAGCTTCATGGAGAAGCGGCCGGCCACCTGGGCCAATCACTAGAGCGAGGCCATGTCCGAGCTTCCTCTCCGCGAACATATTGCTGCCATGGTGGCCCAGAGCCTGGACGATGGCACGTTGGTGAACGTCGGCATCGGTATTCCCGGGTTGGTGCCTCATCATGTGCCCGATGAGCGCCGAATCACCTTCCACGCCGAACATGGCGTCGTTGGGTTCGGGTCCGACCGCTTCGGTCCCGCCGACAGCCCGATCCTGTCCTTCTTCGGTACCACCTACCGGATGAGGCCTGGCGGTTTCATCTCCGATCACCCGCGATCATTCGCCTTGATTCGCTCGGGACGGCTGGATGTGACGATCCTTGGCGCGTTCGAGGTGGATGCCACCGGAGGTCTCGCCAACTTCCAGAGCGCAGAGATGGGCTCGGGATGTCCTGGCGGTTCTCCCGAACTCGCCGGCGGTGCCCGTCGAGTGATCGCCGCACTGGAGCACACCGACAAGCGTGGCCGCCCGCGCCTGGTCCACACCAGCACGCTCGCCATCGGTCCCAGCGGTCGAGCCGGCCTGATCGTCACCGAGCTCGGCTGGTTCGTCCCCGCCGGCAGCCACTTTGCCGTCCAACGTCTGGCGGATGGCGTCACCATCGACGAGGTCCGCGCCGCCACCGACGCCGAGGTCGTGGTGTGATGGCGGCGAACCCTCCCACCGAGATCGTCAGCGTCGAGACGGCGTTGGCCGGCATCGACGACGGTGCCACGGTGATGATCGGCGGATGGGGAGATTGTGGCACCCCCTTCCGACTCATCGAGGCCTTGGTGGCGACGGGCGTGCAGGGTCTCACCGTCATCATCACCGGCAGTGCGCCGGCCGAGCCGCTCTTCGACGCCGGAATGGTGACGCACATCATCACGTCATTCGGCTCCTATGCGGGTCGGGTCGGCGCTGCCTCGGCCTTCGAACGTCGCTTCAAGGAGGGTTCGATGACCGCCGAGCTCTGCTCGCAGGGGATGCTGGCCGAGCGAATCCGCGCCGGCGGGGCCGGGATCCCGGCGTTCTTCGTCGAGGAGCACCTGCTCGGTCGGTTCCGTTCGACGGAGGAGACTCGCGTCATCCACGGCAAATCGTGTGTCCTGGAGACGGCACTCCGGGCGGACGTGGCCATCATCGGGGCTTCGATGGCCGATCCGCTGGGCAATCTGTCGTGGATCAACGGCGAGCGGAACTTCAACGACCCGATGGCGTATGCCGCCGACATGGTCGTGGTCGAAGCCTTCGAGCGCTACGAGGTCGGCTGGCTGCCGGCCGAGCACGTGATGGTTCCCGGCTTCGTCGTGGATCGAGTGCTGTTCCCCGACGACGATGAGTAGTCCGACCATGGCTCGGTCAGGAGCGATCCGTCGTCCGAGCTCCGGGACTGTCCGATGACGTTCGGCCTCTTGCTCACCGCCCTCGCACTCGGCTTCCGTCACGGAGTCGACTGGGATCACATCGCCGCCATCGCCGACCTCAGCAGCTCGGCCCCGAACCGGCGACGGGGATTCGGGCTCTCGTTCGTCTACGCGTTGGGGCATGCTCTGGTCGTGTTGGCGCTGGGAAGCGCAGCGATTGCCTTCGGGTCGCACCTACCGTCGGGCGTCGATGTCTGGATGGGGCGTTTCGTCGGGCTCACCCTTGTCGCCATGGGACTCTGGGTGCTCCTGGAGCTGCGTCGATCCGGTCGTCAGTTTCGTCTCCGAAGCCGGTGGATGCTCGTGCTCGGCGGCACCTTCGGTGGGCTGCGGCGTGTCCGGGAAGCCACCACCCGACGTCGGGTGGTGATCGAACACGAACACCCGCATGTACACGAGCGGCATGGTGACATGACCGAGATCCACCAGCTCCGACAGGCCCACGACCATGCACATGGAACCACGCCGGTGGGGGAGCGGATCATCGTGGGAGCGCCTGCCATGGGCGCGACCGGCGGCGTCCGACGTTGGTGGTCGGCAGAACGCGAGCCGACGCATGACCACCGTCATCGTCACGATCTCACCCTTGCCGGTGATGCATCGCGCATCACCGGGAACGGAACGGCGGCCGGTATCGGCCTGTTGCACGGCGTCGGCTTCGAGAGCCCGACCCAGATCGCCATCTTCGTGGCGTCGAGCTCGGTGGTTGGGGCGAGGGCAGGGCTGTGGTTGCTCGTGGCCTGGGTCGCCGGTCTGTTGATGGCGAACACCGTGCTGGCCGTCATCGCTGCCTTCGGTGTGCTCCAGGCCGAACGGAACTTCGCCGTCTACGCGTCGATCGCCGTGGTGGTCGGCGTGTCGAGTCTTGTCATCGGTACGACGGCCCTCGTCGGTGTCGGACCTCTCGCTTGACTACCCGGGTCGGTCGCCCAGTTCGCCGACGACACGAACGCGGACCCGGCGAGCGTCGCCCGACAGGTAGGCGAGCGGCAGATCCTCGACCTCGATGGTCTCGATGGTGCCGACCTTGGCGCCCCCCGACACCGCCCGTTGGATTGCCAGATCGGTGGCGGTGGCCACGGCCGCCTCGCGCCCCAGACCATGGAAGACCTGGTCGACTTCACCGCTGACCTCGGCCAGCGCCGCGCCGACGGCGTTGGCTGTCCCGCCGTGTTCGGGACGTAGCACTTCGCTGATTCCCGACAGCCGGTCGGGGACGGCGAAGGCCCCTCCACCGACAGCGACGAGCGGGATGGCCTCGGCGGCCAGCTTCATACGGTCGGCGGCCTCGGCGATCATCGCCCCAGCCAGTGCCATGACCGCCTCGGGGTCGCTCAACGTGGGCGTCGTCGTACCCTCCATCGTGAGGCGCCCGGTGACGATGGCCGCATCCGACAGCGTGGCCACCGATCCACCGAAGCACAATGCATCACGCAACAGGTGTTGGCCCACGCTCTCGGGGCCCAATCGGAGTCGGCCTTCGGACCGGTCGATGCGGCTCCCGCCACCCAGGCCGATCGACAACAGGTCGGGCAGCTGGAACAACGTTCGAACCCCACCGACGTCCACTGCCGCGTTGGCCTGCCGGGGATAGCCCGAAACGAGTGCCCCGAAGTCGGCGGTGGTGCCGCCAACGTCGACGACCAAGCCGTTGGCCACGCCACCCAGCAGCGCGGCGCCCCGCATCGAGTTGGTCGGTCCCGAGGCAAAAGTGAGTACTGGGTAGGAGGCTGCCTCGTCGATGCTCAGGATCGTGCCGTCGTTCTGGGTCAGCAGGAGACGGGTGGCCGAGTCGAACCCGGCATCGGTCAGGGCGGCCGAGAAGGCGGCGATGGTGGTTTCGGCAAGGTGGAGCAGACAGGCATTGAGCCCGGCTGCGTTTTCCCGCTCGAGCAAGCCGAGACGCCCGAGGCGATGCGACCGGGTGATGCGAGCACCGGGGAGATGCTCAGCAATCAGATCCGCGGCGCGCTCCTCCTGGCTGGTGTCGACCGGCGAGAAGGCGCCGGCCACCACGATTGCGTCGATCCCGGCGTCGCCGAACCGCTTCGCCGCTTCGATCACCGCCGGCTCATCGAGAAGCTCGAACGGTCGACCGTCATACTCGATGCCGCCGGCGACCATGATCGACTCGCCGTGAACGGCCTCGGCGAGATCGGCCGGCCAGCCGACGAGCGGCGGTAGACCCCGACCTCCGGGCAGCCCGATTCGCAGGAAGCCGACGCGGTTGAGGTTCCGCCGCTGAA
>JAHECQ010000033.1 GCA_024641625.1 Acidimicrobiales bacterium
ACGAGCAGGCATCCATCTTCCCTGGCGATCCTGAGACGGTCATTGATGTCGTCGCCACGATCGAGACTGACGGATACCTGGTCGAGGCGGTTTCGGTCGGGTCACATACCGGTACACATCTGGACTCGCCTGGCCACTTCGTCGAGGCAGGGCGCACCGTCGATCAGCTCGAAGGGCGCGAGCTCGTGTGGCCCGTGTATGTCATCGACGTGACCGAACGAATGGCAGAGGAAGGGCCGGACTCGGACTTCCAGATCACGGCTGAGGAAGCTGCAAGCTATGTCAGTTCATGGGGCGGCAAGAAGAAGTTCGAGCGCGGCGCCATCGTGGTGCTTCGCACCGGCTTCGCCGACAAGTTTGGCACTTCGGCCTACCACGATCCGATCCCTGGGTTTTCCGGTGAGGCCGTGCAGTACCTCTTCGATGCGGGCGCGAGGGCCATCGGCACCGACACGTTCGGTCCCGATGCCACCAGCGACGAGGACTATCTCGCCACCTTCACCGCATTGGACAACGACGGGGTCGTCATCCCCGATCTCGACAACATCGACGACCTCAAGACCGGGGACATCATGATCGCCTCGCCGGTGGCGTTGGAGAACGGCTCGGCCTTCCTGGTCGATCCGTTGGCCTGCCACTCGTGAGCATCCTTCCTGCTCGAAGCATCCACTGACCTCGGACAGGCTCGGCTTCGAACCGAGGCCGGGCCTGTCCTACAGTCGACGTCATGACCACGTTGCTCGACCTTGCGGCCTCGTCCGTGAACCAGGATCCCGATGCGTTCGCCGCCGAGGTGTTGGCCAACGGGCCTGTGCAGTGGAGCGACACCCACCGCGCCTGGCTGGTGTTCAGCCACGCCGAGGTGGCCGATTGTTTTCGGGACCAGCGTCTGTCGGCCGATCGTATCGAGCCCTTCGAACGCGTCGCCGCCGAACAACCGGAGGCGTTCGGCCGCATCGTCGAACTGTTGGCAGGGTGGATGATCTTCCGGGATCCGCCGGCCCACACTCGCCTGCGTGATCCGGTGCGCCGAGCCGTCACCCCCCGGGTGGTGGAAGGCGTGCGTCCGGCAGCCGAACGCATCGTCGAAGACCTGCTGAGTGCCATGCCGTCGAGCGGCGAGTTCGACTTCAAGGCCGGGTTCGCCGAGGTACTCCCTGCCCTGGTGATCGCCGACCTGCTCGGGGTGCCCGGCTCCGAACGCCATCACTTCAAACAGTGGTCCGACGACCTGGGCGAGATCGTCTTCTCGGTGCGGCCCGGGGCCATCCCGGCTGATCGTGTCCGACAGGCCGCCGATGACTTCACCGTGTTCTTCTCCGACCTCATCGAGCATCGGCGTCGCCACCCCGGTGACGACCTCATCAGCCTCATGGTGCAGGGCGGGGGAGACCAGCTCTCACCCATGGAGCTGGTCGGTGCCTGCACGCTGTTGCTCTTCGCCGGTCACGAAACCACCACCAACATGCTGGTCAGTTCGATTCGGCTGTTGCACGAACATCCCGACCAACGCGAACGTCTGGTGGCCGACCCGGCCGTCCTGCCCTTTGCCGCCGACGAGTTGTTGCGAGTCGGTGGTCCGGCCAAGTCGATGGTGCGCCGCGTGGCCGAGCCCCACGTGCGCGGGGGACAGCAACTCGAGCGCAACCAGAAGGTGTACCTGGTCATCCTGACCGCCAATCGCGATCCGAAGGTCTTCGAGCACCCCGAGGTTCTCGACCTCGGTCGTGACCCCAACACCCATCTCGGGTTCGGCTGGGGCCTTCATCATTGCCTGGGGGCTCCGCTGGCGAGAATGGAGCTGACGGCGGCCTTGCGGCGCCTGTACCAGGAGTATCCGAACCTCCGGCCGGCCGAACCCGACCGCCCATGGTCGGGCAACGAGCTCGGCCGCGGGTTCGGAAGAATGAACGTTCTGCTCTGACTGCTTGTCCGGTCTGACTGCTTGTCCGGTCTGACTGCTTGTCCGGTCTGACTGCTTGTCCGGTCTGACAGCGTCGGCTCTGCTTCGTTCGATGAGTGCGGCCTCACCTAGAGTCGCGCCATGCACTTCGGACTCCGGTACTGCAACATGGGCCCGCTGGCGGCTCGCGGCCCGGCGATCGAGATCGCCCGGTTTGCCGAGGAGGCCGGCTTCGAGTCGCTCTGGACCATCGAGCACGTGGTCATCCCTGCGGGCTACCAGTCGGCGTACCCGTACTCCGACGACGGGCGTTTCGGCTGGCCCGAGAACCTCGACTACCCCGATCCACTGATGTGGATGGCCGTCCTGGCCGGCGCAACCACCACCCTCAAGTTGGGAAGCGCGGTGCTCATCCTGCCCCAGCGCAACCCGCTGGTACTGGCCAAGGAGTGTGCGACGCTGGACGCGATGTCCGACGGCCGGTTGCTGCTGGGCGTCGGCGTGGGCTGGCTCGAGGAGGAGTTCGACGCGCTGGGGGTGCCCTTCGAGGAACGGGCGGCTCGGACCGACGAGGCGATCGAGATCATGCGCTGCCTCTGGGCCGACGAGGAGGCCTCGTTCGACGGCCGGTTCCACTCCTTCGACCGGGCCCTGATGTTCCCCAAGCCGATCAGTCGGATCGAGGGCACGCCGGCGGTACCGCTGATCATCGGCGGCCACTCCAAGATCGCCGCCCGGCGCGCCGGCCGCCTGGGCGACGGCTTCTTCCCCGCCCGGGCGACCCCGGAGGATCTCGGCCCGCTGGTCGACGTCGTCAGGGCAACGGCGCTCGACCACGGACGCAACCCCGACTCGATCGAGATCACCGCGGGCAGCGTCTATGACTATGACGCCGCCCGGAAGTTCGAGGACATGGGAGCCGCTCGGGTGATGTGCCCGCTCAACCTGCCGGATCTCATCACCGATCTCGACACCGCCAAGCGCAAGATCACCGGCTTCGTCGACGGCATCATGAGCAGGTTCGGATGAACACGCCGCTGCAGGCTCGAGCGTTGAGCCGGGCGGCCGAGTCGATTCACTGCGTCGGGTACTACACGCCCGAGATCCGTCGCATGAACCAGTACGGCTTCTCCGGTTGGTGGCATGCCTACTTCGGGTATCGCTTCGCCCCGATGGGACGCGCCTCGCTCAACCTGGTGACGGCGACGGCCTACAATTTCGCCCCCCGTATGGTCGCCCGCGCCATCCCGAGCGCATGGGAGATCCTGGATCCTCCGGCGATGATCGCGGCCCACCGTGCGCTGGTGGCCGAGGCCTGGGGCCGGATCTTCGCCCTGGGTCGATTGGCCGACGAGATCGGGGAGGCCGACCGTTTGGCTCGGGCGGCGGTGGCCGATCTACCGCTGGCCGGACGCCCGCTCTTTGCCGGCCACGCTGAGCTCGCATGGCCCGACGACCCTCGCCTGTCGCTCTGGCACGCCTGCACGTTGCTTCGTGAGTACCGGTTCGACGGCCACAACATGGCACTCGGAGCGGCGGGAGTCGACGGCGTCGAATGCCATGTGCTGATGGCCGCCTTCGGCCACGGCAACCAGTCCACCATCGCCGGCATCCGGGGGTGGACCGAGGACGAATGGACCGACGCGGTCGAGCGTCTCGCCGGTCGGGGTTGGGTCGACGACACCGGCGCGTTCACCGAACTGGGGCGTACCTCGAGAGCGAACGTCGAACGTACCACCGACCAACTCGCGGTCGCTCCGGTGCAGGCACTGGGGGACTCAGCAGACCGCCTCACCGAGGTGCTGCGCATCATCGCCGATCATCTCGTCGAGGTCGGCGAGGTGGCCGGAGTCTGGCCCCCACCGAACGTCCTTCGCCCCTGATGCCCTAGTCTGGCGCTGTGACTGCACCTTCCGGCGAGCTCGAACAGCGATTGACCGAGGTCCTCCGATCGATCGGACCGGTTGTGGTGGCCTTCTCCGGCGGCGTGGATTCATCACTGCTGGCGGTCGCCGCGGGCAGAGCGCTCGACCCGGATGCGGTGGTCTTGGCCACGGCCGATTCGGCATCGTTGGCCGAGGGCGAGCTGGACAGCTGCCGGGCCCTTTCATCGGAGTGGGGATTGGACTGGGTCGCAGTGCGTACCCATGAACTCGGCGATCCTCGGTACCTCGCCAACCAGGGCGACCGGTGCTATTGGTGCAAGTCGTCGCTGATGGACCAAATCGAGCCGCTGGCTCAGGACCGCGGAGCCACCGTGGTACTCGGGGTCAACGTCGACGATCTCGGCGATCACCGCCCCGGGCAGCACGCCGCGGCCGAGCGGGGAGCGCGGTTCCCCCTGGTCGAGGCCGGGCTCACCAAGGCTGACATCCGGATGCTGGCCAAACACTGGGGTCTCACGGTCTGGGACCGACCGGCCATGCCCTGTCTGTCGTCTCGTGTCCCCTACGGAACCTCGATCACGTTGCCTCTGCTCACGAAGATCGATCGCGCCGAGGCGGCATTGCGTTCGCGCGGTTTTCGCGATGTGCGTGTACGTCACTACGGCGACACCGCCCGCATCGAACTGGCGGCCTCCGATCTGGCGGAGGCCGCAGCTCAAGCTTCCGAGATCGATCGCGATCTCCGGGCCCTCGGCTACGCCTATGTCACGCTCGATCTCGCCGGGCTGCGTTCCGGGAATCTGAACAGCGCACTCGCCCCGTGACAGAGTCCACCGATCCGTTCGTTCGCTTCGATCACGGCCGCCCGGCTCGAGTGGGAATGCCCGAGGCCGTGTACTGCGCCGGGAAGACGGTCGACCAGTGCGTGCACATCGTGTCCGAGCTCCTCGACCTGGATCGGTCCGGTCTCGATCGAGGCGATGCAATCGTGGCGACCCGGGCCGACCCCGATCAGCGCCATGCGCTGCTCGCGCTGGATCCTTCGGCCTGGTCCGGTTCGACCCTCACGTGGCGCCATCGGCTCCCGACGTCGTTCACCGTTGCCATCGTGGCAGCCGGCACGTCCGATCTGCCGGTGGCCGAAGAAGCCCGGCTCACCCTCGAGGCCTATGGCCACCGGACGATGCAGCGCACCGACGTCGGAGTGGCGGGCCTGCACCGACTGATCGGGATTCTTCCCGACCTCGAAGCCGCCGATCTGATCGTTGCCATCGCCGGTATGGAGGGTGCCCTGCCGACCGTGTTGGCCGGCCTGGTATCCCAGCCGATCGTGGCCATTCCCACGTCGGTCGGCTACGGCACGTCGTTTGGCGGCGCGACCGCATTGTTGTCGATGCTGGCTTCCTGTGCTCCGGGTATCGCGGCAGTGGGAATCGACAATGGTTTCGGCGCCGCCTGTGTCGCCCATCGGATGCTGAGACTGAAACGATGACCAGCGGCGAGCAGGAATCCACAGTGCTCTGGATCGACCCCAGTTTCGGAGCGTCGGGCGACATGCTCCTGGGGATGTTCGCTGGTCTGATCGACGACCCTGCGTCGGCGCTGAAACCGTTGAGCCGGCTGGGCCTGGACGGCTTTCGGGTCAGCTTCGATGCGACGGTCCGAGGTGGCCTCTCATCGACCAGGGCCATGGTCGTCACCGACGAGCAGCATCACCATCGACGCTGGTCGGACATCGATCATCTCCTGGCCGAATCGGACTTGCCACCAAGATCGGCGGACGGGGCTCGCCGCACATTCCGGCTCCTCGGCGAGGTCGAGGCCCGCCAACACGACGTTCCGATCGACGAGGTCCACTTTCACGAGGTCGGGGCGCTCGATGCGATCGTCGACATCGTCGGCGTCTGGCTGATGGTCGAGGCACTTCGGGAGCGGAGCGACTCGAATCTCTCGGTGGTCGTCGGTCCGATCGGCCTCGGCCACGGCATGGTGAAGGCTGCACACGGGTTGCTGCCCCTGCCGGCCCCGGCAACCGTTGCACTGTTGCGAGGGCGGTCCACCCGATCACTCGACGTCGAGATGGAGACGTGCACGCCCACAGGCGCCGCGCTGTTGGTCGCCCTCGCCGACGGCTGGGGATCGTTGCCGTCGGGCGTTCTGGGAGCGACTTCCCGCGGTGCGGGCGGCAAGAATCCGTCGGGACATCCCAACGTCGTGTCGGCAGTGCTGGTTGCCCCGGCGGATGCTTCGATGCAGAACTCGTCCGTTCCCTGGAGCGACCAGGTCGCGACGATGCTCGAGACCAACCTCGACGACGTCACACCGGAGGTGCTGGGGTTCGTCATCGAAACCTTGATGGCCGCCGGCGCCGATGATGCCTGGATCATCCCGATCATCATGAAGAAGGGGCGCCCTGCGCACGAACTACGGGTGCTGTGCGGACCGGGGATCGCCGATGATCTCACCGCGCTGATCATGCGCGGGACAGGGACGTTGGGCGTGCGCCGACGGACGATCACCAAACACGTCGCCCCGCGGTCCAACCGGACGGTGATGCTCGATGGCCACGAGGTTCGGGTGAAGATCGGACCACATGGTGCGAAGCCCGAGCACGATGATCTCGTCCGGGCGGCGGTCTCGACCGGCCGCAGCCTTCGGCAGTTGGCGCTGGACGCCATTGCTCTGCTGGCGGCCGACGACCAGGACGACTGAGGTGAGGCGGCCTACTGCTTCGCTGCCGCCCTGGCCAGGATCGCCCGCGAGATCACCAGCTTCTGAATCTCGCTGGTGCCCTCGCCGATGATCATCAGCGGCGCGTCCCGATAGAGGCGCTCGACGGAGTACTCGGTGGTGAAGCCGTTCCCGCCGTGGATGCGCATGGCCTCGAGCGCCAGTTCGGCTGCGGTCTCCGAAGCGAACAGCTTGGCCATGCCGGCTTCCATGTCGGCTCGCTGGCCTGCGTCGACTCGGGACGCGGCATCGCGGACCATGAGGCGAGCGGCATGGAGCTTGGTGGCCATCTCGGCCAGCTTGAACCCGATCGCCTGGTGCTGGGCGATGGGCTTGCCGAAGGCCTCGCGTTGCTGTGCATAGGACAACGCGGCGTCGAATGCCGCCTGGGCCACGCCGACACCTCGGGCGGCGACATTGATGCGCCCCAGTTCGAGGGCGGTCAACGCCCACCGGAATCCCTGGCCGAGTCCGGCGTCGCCGCCGAGCAGCGCCGAGTTCGGGATCCGGTGGTCGACGTAGCTCATCTCGACCGTCTCGAGCCCGCGGTAACCCAACTTGTCGATGTGCTTGGAGATGGTGAGACCGCCGTCGCCCCGAGGCCCGGGCGTCTTCTCGACCAGGAAGCAGCTGATGCCCGCCGCGCCCGGTTCATCGGAGGTGCGAGCGAGGAGGGCGATGATCCCGGCACGCTCGCCGTTGGTGACCCACATCTTCGTGCCGTTGATGATCCATTCGTCGCCGTCTCGCCGGGCCTTGCAGCGCAGGGCGGCGGCATCGGATCCGGAGTCCGGCTCCGACAGCGAGAAGCACCCGCGGAGCGAACCGGCGGCCATGGCCGGCAGCCAACGGGCCTTCTGCTCCTCGGTGCCGAACCCGTTGATGAGTTGCGCGGCGATCAGGTGGCTGTTGATGACACCCGACAGCGACATCCACCCCCGGTAGAGTTCCTCGATGACCCGTGCGTAGGTCGAGACGTCGAGGCCGAGTCCACCGAAGGTCTCGGGGATCGTCGCCCCGAACAGGCCGAAGTCTCGCATCTGATCGACCATCGCGTCGGGGTAGAGATCGTCCAACTCGAACTCCCGCACCTGGGGCAGCACGTCCTGGTCGACGAAGCGGGCCAGCGTTTCGATCATCTGATCGGCGATGTCAGCATCCATCGCAGGATCATGCCACCGAACCGACAGCGCTTCATCTTCAGGCCTCATTGGCCGATAGCACCGGTATGGACTCAGTTGCGCCCTTCCCCGTCCTGTCGGTGGTCATGCCTTGCTACAACGAGGTCGACACGATTGCCGCAATCGTGAAGCGCGTGCTCGAGTCCGGTTGGGTCGAAGAGTTGATCATCGTCGACGATGGTTCGAGCGACGGCACACGCGATCTTCTGCTGGGCTTCGTCGAGGACCTGCGAGTCCGGGTGCTCCTCCAGCCCGAGAACCGGGGCAAGGGCGCTGCGCTACGACGTGGCTTCGCCGCAGCCACTGCGCCCTTCGTCATCGTCCAGGACGCCGATCTCGAATACGACCCCGACGAGTATTCGCTCCTCCTGGGACCGGTGCTCGAGGGCAAGGCCGACGTCGTCTACGGATCGAGATTCCTGACCGACAAACCCCACCGTGTGCTGTTCTTCTGGCACAGCCTCGGGAACCGATTCCTGACCCTCGTGTCGAACATGGTCACGAACCTGAACCTCACCGACATGGAGACCTGCTACAAGCTCTTCCGACGTGAAGTCCTCGAGGAGATCGAACTCAAGGAGGACCGCTTCGGGATCGAGCCCGAGATCACCGCCCGGGTCGCGGCCGGTGGCTGGCGAGTCTGGGAGGTCGGGATCTCCTACAACGGCCGGACCTACGGCGAGGGAAAGAAGATCAGCTGGAAGGACGGCTTTCGGGCGCTGTACGTCATTCTCTCGGCCACGTACTCGAGCCATCGGATCCGCAGGAATCTCGCGGCTGGAGGCCGGTCGTGAACACCCGCGCCCCGGTCGCCTTCGAGGAGGCCGACACCAATCTCGCCGGCATGCTCGATTCGCTCTCGGGTGCCGACAACTACCTGGACTTCCTGGTCGACCTCATGAGCCCGCACCTGGCGTCGCCGGTGCTGGAGATCGGCGCCGGGCTCGGTGATCTCAGCGTCCGCTACGCCGCACTGGGTCACGAGGTCGTCGCCACCGACATCTCCGAGCGTTGCCTGGAGCACCTTCGCTTGGAGTTGCGCGACCAACTGCGCCTCGTTGCCCCCTACGACGTCATGACCGCAGGTCCGGCGCCCGGACGTCCCGACGAAGGCTTCGGTTCTGCGGTCCTGTCCAATGTCCTCGAACATCTTCCCGACGACGTCGCCGCCCTCGGGAACCTGGCAGCGAACCTGCGACCGGGCGGAACGATCGTGGTCTTCGTCCCCGCCTTCGAGGCGCTCTATGGCCGGTTCGACCACATGATCGGACACCATCGTCGCTACCGCACCCGGATGCTGGCCGAGGCCTTCGAGGCCGCAGGGCTCGAAACGGTGGTGAACCGCTATGTCAACCTTCCCGGGTGGTTCGCCTGGCTGTTGACGGTTCGGCTGCTGGGCAAGATTCCCACCGACGAACGCGCCGTGCGGACCTATGACCGCTTGGTTGTGCCTACGCTGCGCAAGGTGGAAACCAAGTTCGCTCCTCCGTTCGGGCAGTCGATCCTCGGCGTCGCCCGAGTTCGGTGACACAGATGCTCGATACCAAGTCATCGGTCCCCCAATCGTCGGGCACCGTCGCAGCCATCGTGTCGACCCGGTCAACCGACGCCACGCGGCTCATGCGCTACGGAGCGGTGTCGGCTGTCAACATCGTCGGACATCAGTCGATCCTCTTCGTGGCCAATTCGATCGGTGGCATGCCCGGCGGGCCGGCCAACGCGTTGGCCGCCACCATCATGTGCCTCCCGGCGTACCTGCTGAGCAGGAACTGGGTGTGGAACGTCGATGGCGAGCACTCACTTCGTGGTCAGGTCGTGCCGTTCTGGGTCATCACCATCATCGGGCTCGTGGTGTCCACCGTCATGGCGGCCGCCGCCCAAGCGATGTCGGGCAGCGGTCTGGTGGTGAACGTCGCCGCCTTCGCCGGCTACTTCTTCGTGTGGATTGCCAAGTTCTTCATTCTCGAGCGGCTGTTCGGACGCGCCGCCGGATCGTGAGGGCCTTGTGCCCGTGCCATGATTGAGGTCATGGCCGAACCAGGCGGTTACCGAGACAGACTCCGACGAAATGCTGCAGCCGGCAAGAAGCTGAGCGAACACCAACCGGAACTCCATCAGTCGTACTGGCGTACCCACGACTTGGCCATGGAGCCCGGGGCGCTCGACCGAAAGACCAAGGAACTCATCGGTCTGGCGTTGGTGGTGAGCATGCAATGCGACGTGTGCATCGCCTTTCACGTCCGTGACTGCCTCGCTGCGGGGGCAACGCGCGAAGAGATCTACGAGGCGTTGAACGTGACGGTGATGCAGGGCAATGGGCCGGCGATGGTGTACGCCGGGTACGCCGTCGAGGCCCTCGATGAGTACCTGGTCGGGCGCGGGCGACGCGACGAGCGTCCTGCTCCTCATGCCCACTGATTCGACGAGCCAGGAACCGGTGAGCGAGTTCGGTTGGTCCGATCATCCGCTGAGTGAACTCGACCTCGATCGCTCGGCCATCCTCGAACCCCACCACATCGCCGGCGATCTCCGGGTGCCCGAACGCGTGGTGCTCTGCTTCTTCTACGACGTGCTGACCCGCCGGGCCGCCGATCCCGACGCGGGATGGGTGCCGATCGGTGCACGCGATCTCGAGAACGGGCCGAGGACCATCTGGCAGGTCGGTGAGGGCGAGGATGCAGTGGCCGTCCTCAACCCCGGCACCGGAGCGCCGACGTCGGTCACCATGCTCGAGGTGGTCATTGCTGCCGGCGCGACCTCGGTCGTGGCCGTCGGGGGAGCGGGGGCGCTGGTCGATGAGCTGGCACTCGGTCAGGTGGTCATTCCGACGGCGGCGATCCGGGACGAGGGGACCTCCTTCCACTACCTCCCCGCCAGTCGCTCGATCGACCTGGACGCGGGGGTCAGTGGGCAGTTGGCCGACTTCCTCGCGGCTCGTGGGGTTCCCCATCGTCAGGCGCCCGTGTGGACGACCGACGGTCTGTTCCGCGAGACGCCGGCCCGGGTGGCGCGTCGGCGGGACGAGGGCTGTGCACTGGTCGACATGGAGTGCTCCGCACTGGCGGCGGTGTGTGAGTTTCGCGGTGTTCGATTCGGGCAGTTCCTCTACGCCGGCGACAGCTTGGCCACCGACGATTGGGATCATCGCGGATGGCAACAGGCCGCCGACGTACGCGAGACCCTGCTCGACCTGGCCATCGACGCATCTCGCGCCCTACGGTTCGGGTGATGACCGACGCTGCCGAGTTCAGCTCTCACCGGAATGACCATCGGGTGCGCGAATTCCTCGGGCTCCTGCCCGGGGACACCCCGACGCACTGGAGGCTCCCGGTCACCGACGGAGTCTGTGGTGGTCGCGGCAACCTCTACGGAGGGTGTGGACTCGCAGCGGTGATCGAAGCCGCCGAGGGCGCCGTCGGGAAGCCGACTGCGTGGGCCACCTGTCAGTTCGTCGGCGGCGCCAAGCCCCCTCAAGTGATCGATCTCCATGTGGAAGTGCTGGCCACCGGCTACTACATGTCGCAGGTCCGAGTGAGCGGCCTCGTCGACGACGAGTTGTTCCTGACCGCGCTGGCTGCCCTCGGGCGCCGACCGTCGATCGCCGAAGGCCACTGGGAGCACATGCCACAGGTGCCGCCGCCGGAGCAGTGCCCGCCCCGGAGGCTGGTGAACGAAGAACGTCGCGGTGGGCTTCGCCCTCGGATCGACGAGCGGACGGCGACGCTCGGTGCCGATCGATTCATGGCCGCCGACGATCAGGGATGCTCGGCGCTGTGGGCCACCATGCCCGGCGGCGTCCCTGCGCTCGCCTCTGCGCTCGCCATCGTCGGCGACGATGTCTCCGCCGGGGTGGCCGCCGCAGTGGTGAATGACGTGCGGGCGAGGTCGATCGACAACACGATCCGAGTGGTCGCTCCCCGGGAGTGCGATTGGGTGTTGGCCGACATCAAGATCCAGGCGGTCACCGAGGGCCTCGGACATGGCAAGGTCAACCTCTGGACGCCCGACGGCCACCTCTTGGCGGTGACCGAGCAGAGTGGGCTCGTCGGGCCTCGGTGAGCGGGTCGACCACTCTCAACCGACCCGCCAGGCGGTCCACCGGCCTCGAGCCGGTGCCATTGGAGAGCTGGTTGGCCTTGTCGCTGGCCGCCCTGGCCTTCTCGATCGTGATGTTCAACGTGACGGGCACCAACATCGCCTTTGCGTCCATCGCCCACACCTTCGACGATGCTTCGAGAACCAGCTTGTCGTGGGCGCTGTCGGGCTACAGCATCACCCTGGCGACCTTCATGGTGTTGGCCGGCCGGATGGCCGATCGTCTCGGGCGCAGGATGGTCTTCTTCACCGGGATCTCGGTGTTCCTGGTCGGTTCGTTGATCAGCGCCTCGGCGCCGGTGGCGCCGGCGTTCATCGCCGGTCGTGTGATTCAGGGGCTCGGCGGTTCGCTGGCGGTGCCTTCCTCGCTCGCCCTGGTGCTCCCAGGGTTTCCCGCCTCGCGACGAACGACTGCGGTCGCCACCTGGACCGCCTGTGGCTCGACCGGGGCGGCCATTGCCCCGAGCCTGTCGGCGTTCATCGTCCATGGTTTCGGCTGGCGCTACGTCTACCTGATCTCGATTCCGATCGTGACGGTCGTTCTCGTGGCCGGCCGTCGTTGGTTGATCGAGAGCCGGGCCGACGACGTCCCCGACCGAATAGACCTGCTGGGCGTTCCGATGGGCACGATCGCCATCGGCCTGCTCGCCCTGGCCATCGTGCAGGGACCCAAGTGGGGTTGGACCTCGACGCCGATCATGTTCTGCATCGTCGGCACGGCGACGCTCATCCCGATGTTCGTGGTCCGGTCGCTCCGGCATCCCGCACCGCTGTTGAATCTCCGTCTGTTCAAGGTCCGCAACGTGTGGACCGCGTCGGTGGCCAACATCTTCCTGTCGATGATGGGCCAGTCGATCTGGTTGGTGTGGCCGCTGTTCCTGACCGGCATCTGGGGCTACTCCTTGTTGGAGGCCGGGTTGGCCATCACGCCCGGACCAATCTGCTCGGCCACGACCGGGCTCATTTCGGGGCGCTTGGCCGACCGCTACGGGCCTCGTTTGTTGATCTCGATCGGGTCGTTGTTCCCGATCTTCGTGATGCTCTGGATGACCATCCGCTTCACCACCGAGCCGGCGTACTGGACCACCTTCTTCCCCGCAGTCGCCTGTTTCGGCATCGGGTTCGGCATGACCTATTCGCCACTCAACAGCGCGGCGCTCGAGGGCGTCAGTGCCAATGTCTACGGTGAGGTCAACGCGGCGTTCAACACGGTTCGCAACCTGGCCGGCGGCCTGGGAGTCGCCATCGTCGTGGCCATCCTGGGGGACCGGGAGCCGATCCCCTTCGCGGTGTTCGACCGTGTCTTCTACCTGTTCGCGTTCCTCAGTGCCGTGCCCGCCCTGGTGATCTACCTGTTCTACCCCCGGCACCGCAGCACGGCCTGAGGGCCGTTGGTGAGCCGAGAGCGATGAGTCGTCCGGTTCAGTGCGTGTGCCCGTCGTGGCTGTGGCCGTCGGGTCCGTGGGTGTGTCGTGGCTCGTGGGTGCCGTGCGAATGGTCGTACTGCTCGTGGTGCCGGCGCAGCAGATCGACGCCGTAGTCGCCGCCGTTGGGCGTGCGGACGACGGTGTGGATGTGGTTGCGGGACGGCACGAGGTTGTCGAACACCACGCCCGGATGATGATCGAACTCGATCAGGACGACCGGGCTGTGCACGCGGTAGTAGAACGGGCCCTCGTCGTCGGTGGCGCCCATCCACGAGAACCAGGTCTCGTCGAGATGGCGCGCGACCTCGTCCATGCGCACTTGATTGTGCCCATCGCGGGTCCAGCCCACATAGGCACCGGCCACGTTGAGCAGCAGTCGTCGTTGGGCGTCGGTGAGATCGGTGGCCCGAACACCGGCAGGAGCCATGAAGGCGTTGTCGTGAAAGGCGCCGGCCTGCATACGCCCATCGAAGGGGTGCTGGAGGTTGTCGGGTAGGTCGTCGGGGTGGATCGACCGACGAAGGATGGCCTTGGTCGCCTGGGTCGTGTCGAGCGCCCGGATGAGGTTGAGCCCAACCTGCTCCTCGGTGGCGAACACCTGGGTGCCGGCGAAGCGGCCCTCGTGCACCTGACAAGGTTCGGACCCCATGAAGGTCGGGGTCAGGACGAGCTGGTCGCCGATGATGGTGGCGTTGACGTTGAGGTGGTGGCCATCGATCTGCCACGCCCACGGCTGTCCACCGGCGGGATCGCCGAAGATCGACACGAAGTACGGCCATTCGCCGTACTCATCAGCGCTGCCGGTGAGATCGGCCAGGAACTGATTCAGTCGCATGATGTCGCGAGCGAGCCCATAGCCACGAGCCGACAGGGAGGCACGCAACAACCCGAGACCGAGTTCCCGCGTGGCCGGTGGGAGATCTTCGAGCATCACCCCGTGACGGAAGAAGTTCATGTGCACGTTGATCCACGTGCGGCGCTCGGTCGCCTCCAGCGGGAACTGGGCCTTGGCTCGTTGATCGGGTGTGAGTGCGGCCAGGAACGCCTGTGCGGCCTCGGCGATGGGTCGGGTCTCGACCCCGGTCGACTGCAGCTGGTAGAGGTCCGAACGCACGGAGTCCTCGCTCGTGACCCCGACCAGGGGCGCAGGCAGGAGCGCAGTCCGCTCGTCGAGTGCCTGTTGGAGGAATGGTGGAAGTCCGGTGACGAGACTCCGGGCTGACATCGGCGGCAGGTTGCGAAGGCCGAATTCGCTCCAGTGGAGTTGACTCATGGCGGATCCTCAGTTCGGGGTGGATGGTTCCGGAGCGGGATACTCGTCTGCGTTGATGACCCAGCCCGGTCGGGCCGAGAAATCGTGTCGAGGCGGGCAGAACAGATCGAGCAACTGATGCGGGGTGTCGCCGACCCCTTGCGAGGTGTGGATCGACGGCGGGGGTATGACCGTGACCGATGGGCTGACGCAGTGACCGTGTTGGTCGTCACGCCAGTTCGCCATGTCGAGGGTCCAGGGTGTGCGAATGTGGTGCACGTACTCACCGGCGAGCTGCAATGACAGCTGCTCGAAATCGTCGTGGTGGTGCGGCGACAGACGGCTGGGGTCGCGGGGGCCCGGATCCTGGTAGAACCAGTTGACCATGCCGGTGGAGCATCGATACAGGCGACCGAACCTTGCCGGGTCGGGAGCGACCGCGTCGACGTCGTACACCCGGATGCGGTACCCATCGACCGGAGCAGGCCACGATTGCCAGGGTGCGACGTTGGGATCGGGTTCGGCGTAGAAGGAGGCGTTGCTGCACCGCGACTGGAGGGACTCGTTCTGCGAGCTGAACAAGCAGACCACCGTTGTCGCTCGATCGGCGGTGATGCTGCTGGTACCGGGTGGCATCACCACGAGCGCCCGTCCGCGAGCCTCGGCCTCGGCGTGGTCGAGGTCGCTGGTCAGACGCACACCGGCTTCGGGCTCGGTGACGAGCACCATGAACTCATCCGGTTGGTCGACGATCATGAACGTGTCGGAGGCGGCCAGTTCGGCAAAGCAGAGAATGGCGGCCTGGCTGCGCACCCACCAGCGTCGTGATCCCGCCGCCGTGCTCTCGTCGGGGGCGACCTTGGCAAAGTTGCCGACGCCGAACTCGAAGAACTGTGGGGCCACGTTGGCCCCGGAGCCTGCAGGTACGGCCGCCCTGGTGAGCTGTGAGCGGGGATCAGACGATTCATAGGCCATGGATGTTGCCGATCGTGCAGTCGGTTCAGGTCGTATCGGGAGGGGTCGGGTCGAGGAGATGGGCTGCGGTGAACGATGGAGACCTGGACCTAGAGCGGTGTGCCATCTGGTCCGAGGTAGGACTCGCTCAGGTTGCCATCGGCCTCGAGGCGAGCGTAGTCGTCGTCGGAGTACCCACAAAGCTTCCGGAAGACTGTCTCGTTGTCGCCGCCGAGGATGGGCAACGCGTCCCAGCGCAGCGGTGGTCCATCCCAACGATAGGGGTGGGTGGGGTAGTCGTGGGTGCCGGTGTCGATGTTGCCGTTGGGTCGGAAGAGCTCGCGGGCGCGAAAGTGCGGCTCGACCAGCGACTCGAGCTCGTGCAGCACCGGTGCTGCGGGGACTCGCTCGGCCTGGCAGGCATGGAACACCTCGTAGGCGGTGAGCTCCCCCGTCCAGGCGGCCAGCCGCTCATCGATCTCGTCGTGATGGTCTTGCCGTCCTGCTGCAGTGGCGAAGCGAGGGTCCTCGGCCCAACTGGGGTGACCGGCGGCCCGGCCGAGACCTTGCCATTCGAGGTCGGTTCCCACCGAGATCACGGCCCATGCGTCCTCCCCGGCGCAGGGGTAACAACCCTGGGGAGCACGGACGCGATGCCGATTCCCCAACGGCCCGTGCTCGACGCCGTTCCACGATGACTCGATCAGGTATTCGCCGATGTGGTTGAGCATGTTCTCGCACTGGGAGAGCTCGATCATCTCGCCAGTGTCGGTGCCGGCCCGGCGCCGCAACGCCATGAGCACAGTGAACGCGCCGGCGGCACCGGACGCAGCGTCCATGTGGAACACCGCCTCGTTCTCGGAGAGATCGGAATCGGCGTAGCCCCGCAGCGCGGTGAGGCCGCACAGCCCCTCGAAATTGAC
>JAHECQ010000376.1 GCA_024641625.1 Acidimicrobiales bacterium
ATCGATTGTCGCCGACCTTGATGCACGTCGCCACGCGTTCCACGTCGCCATCGAGAACTGGCAGCACGACCTGAACATCGGCACCGTTGTCCGCAACGCCAACGCCTTCCTGGCGGCCGAAATCCACATCATCGGAAAGAAACGGTGGAACCGCCGAGGTGCGATGGTCACCGACCGGTACCAGCACATCCGCCATCACCCAACGGCTGAGGACTTCGTTCAGTGGGCGAAGACCGACGACATCCCGCTCGTCGGCATCGACAACCTTCCCGGCGCTCGAGCCTTGGAAGGCGCCCCGCTGCCTCATCGGTGTGTGCTCGTGTTCGGTCAGGAAGGGCCGGGGCTCTCGGACACCATTCGTCCATTGCTTGCCGAGTGTCGCTCGATCGCGCAGTTCGGGTCGACCCGGTCGATCAACGCAGGGGTCGCATCGGGCATCGCCATGCACACCTGGATCACCCAACATGCCAGAGGCACCGCTGCGGAGTGAGTTCGCTCGGCCGTCAGGGCGCGGCAGGTCGACGGCGCATCATCTGTTCGCCGATCACTGCACCGCCCAGCACCAGGAGCAGGATGAACACCGCGATGATGATCAATCGAACGGTCCCCGGAAGCGAACGTTCGGAGGTCGCCATGAGGTGGGCACTGAATGCGTCGGTGGCAGCCGAGGGAGAAGGCGCAGCGCGTGCCTGTTCCAGGGCGAGAACCACCCGTTCCTTGTAGTCATCCACCACACTCGCCTGGATCTCGCCATCGGGACCGATCACCAATACCGCCTCGAGCTCGGCCGCCTGGCGGATCCGCAAGGCGAATGCCTCGGCATCGGGTTCGGGATCGATGGGTACGACCACGGCGAGACGTAGTCCGCTCGCTCGGGCAGCGGCCACCGACTGGGTCAGCGCCGCAACACCCGACTCGCCCACCTGGACCGCATCCGGTGCCCGGTAGACCCCATCGTCCTGCAATTCGGCAACCACGTCGGCCGGATGCTCGGCCGAGGCCGGCGCGGCCAGGGCCACCAGCGACAGTCCGCAGGCGAACAGGCAGATCGCCCTGAGATGACTGACGGCTCGATGCATCGGCGACAGTCTCCCACGACGGACGGCCGTTGGTGCTCACGCTTCGGGACGACTCGGCCGCCCGGAACGTCAGACGACTGAAATCAGCCGAGAATCCAATCACGAGCCTTGTCATGCTCGACCTCGGCGTGGAAGAAGGTGTCGAATCGGCGACCCTCGTCCTCATCGTCAGCCAGATCGAACCCCGATGAGGTTCGGCCCGGCGTCGGCGCGGCGGGTGCTTCCTCTGCCGGTGCCGGAACATCATCGACGCGACGATCGCGGAGTGCCCTCACCCCAGCGCGCAACGCGTCGAGTTCCTGGTCGAGTTGCCGACGTTCGGCCATCAAGCGCACCGATTCGGTTCGCAGCAGGTCCAGCTCGCCGAGGATCTCCGTCGCCTCGTCGTGGAGGTCACCGAATTCCGACCTCAGATCCTCGACCTCGCGCCCAACCTGCTTCTTGTTCTGCAACAACATCGAAAGTTCGCCTTTCAAGCTGTTGCACTCGGTGACCAGGCGCTCATGCTCGCTCTCCTTGGCGCGGACTTCCCCGTTGATCATGGCCAACGCTGCACCGGCGGCGATGGATTCGGGCGTCGTGTTGTGTTCCCGAGCCACCTCTTCCAGGCGTTTGAAGGCAGCAAGACGAGGCGCCGCCTTCCGGAAGATCTGCTCGTAGTCTGCGAGCTGAGCACGGAGACTGTGCAGCGTTTCCTGTTCCGCAGCGAACTCCGCCACGCGTCCTCCTCGGGTAGATGGACCTCCATCGGCCACGAACCCCGCAGGATGAGCAGTCTGCGGTGATGAATCGAACTCGTCGACTTCGATCAGAGTCCGAACATCATCAGCCACTGCTCGAGCGAGCGGGGGCGATACACGACGTTCTCCCGGCGCGTGGCACCCATCTGCTTGCTCGGCTCGGGCGAGTAGAGGTGGCCGGGATAGAGCACCGCCTCATCGGGCACCTTGGCCAACCTCTCGGTGATCGACCGGTACAACTCCTCGGGATCACCGCCGGGTAGATCGGTCCGCCCGCAACCGTCCAGGAACAACGTGTCGCCGGAGACCAGATGGTTCTCGACCAAGAAGCACTGACTCCCCGGCGTGTGGCCGGGAGTATGAATGAGCTCGATGTCGTAACCCCCGACCGAGACGACGTCGCCGGACCCGTGAACGACGAGATGGTCACCGCCGACACCGGTGACCTTGGTGACGAACTGCGCTTCGGGTGCCTGAACGTGGACCGGCACGCTCACATGCTCGAGCAGATCAGCCACCCCATGAAGCTGGTATCCCATCATGTTCCCACCGACATGATCGGCGTGATAGTGCGTCGCCAACACACCCGTCAGGGTCATACCGTCGGCCTCGAGCGTCGCCAGGATGCTCTCGGGGTCGTACGCGGGATCGACCACCACCGCCTCACCGGTCGATCGATCGCCGATCAGGTAGCAGAAGTTGACCATCTGCCGGGCAATCTGATCGTTGGCTCCGAAGTCACGTCCGGAGAGCAGCTGACGGAAATAGAACCGGTCATCCATGCGTCAACTCTAGGCTTGGGCAGGTGAGCGCATCGAACCACGGGTCGGAACCTCTGCGAATCGGCTATCTCGGGCCGGCCGGCACCTTCACCGAACAGGCGCTGCGAAGCCAGGCCGATCTTGCGTCGCAAGAACTCATCCCGATGCGTACCTTCGTCGACGTGCTGGGCGCCACCCAAGACGGCGACGTGGACCTCGGGTTCGTCGCCATCGAGAACGCCATCGAGGGAACGGTCAACGTCACCCTCGACACGTTGGCGTTCGACACCAATCTGCTCATCCAACGAGAGGTCCTGCTCGACATCACGATGAACCTGATGGCGTTACCCGGGACGAAGCTCGAGGACATCGTGTCGATTGCCTCGCACCCCGTGGCCAACGCGCAGTGCCGTGGCTTCCTGACCACGAAGCTTCCCGATGTCGACGTTCGCCCGGCGAACTCGACCGCCGAGGCAGCGAGGGATGCTGCGTCCCGACCGGGCGTTGCCGCCCTCGGACCCGCCATCGCCGGCGAGACCTATGGCCTCGAGATCGTCGCGGCCGACGTCGCCGACATCTGTGACAACCAGACGCGGTTCATTCTGGTCGCACCGACCGGCGTGCCGAAACAGACCGGTCACGACAAGACCACGATCGTCGTCACCGCCCGCGACGATCGACCGGGTTCGCTCGTGGCCATCCTCCACGAGTTCTCGGCCCGGAACATCAACCTGTCGAAATTGACCTCTCGTCCGGCTCGAACGCGTCTGGGTAATTACTGCTTCATCATCGACCTCTACGGCCACATCGCCGACGACATCGTGGCGAACTGCCTGCGCAACGTCCACGCCAAACACGCTGACATCAAGTTCCTCGGTAGTTACCCGGCGGCCGGTCAGGGCTCGAATCAGCTGCGCGAAGAAGTCTCCGATGCCTGGCAAGAGGCTCGGGTGTGGATGGAGTCACTTCGGGAACAGATCGTCGAATGAGCGATCACCCCTCGGTCGATCTTCGCTGCTCGGTACAGAGTCGAGGCAACGGTGAACTTCCCGGAGGTTCGGCCACGGCAGCCGATCGGTTCATCCTGGCCGAGCTACCCCAGCCATGGCCCGGCAAGATCGAGAGCCACCCGCTGATCGTCGGTCTTCCACCCACCGATCCTGCTCTTGGGGTGACCCGGCTACTCGGCATCCGGCGGGCCGACGAACCCGATCCCGATGGCCTGAGCAAGATCATGGTGTACAGCCACGATCCCGGTGCGCCCTTCGCCGGCTTCACCGGACTGGAGACCGACGTTCCCGCCGAACGTCTGGGCCAACTCCTGGCGACCGTCGCCCAGGGCGACCACAGCGATCTGTCCCCTATCAGCCTGCAGGCCGGCGACACGAACGATGTCCTGTTGTGCACCCATGGCAGCCGCGATCGGTGCTGCGGCCAAATGGGATCACTCCTGTTCCTCGAACTGATCGATCGCCTCCCGACCCATGTCCGACTCTGGCGGTCAAGCCACACCGGCGGCCACCGATTCGCCCCCACTGGCATCAGTTTCCCCGATGGCCTCACGTGGGCTTTTCTCGACGCCCACCTGTTGTCGAGCATCGTCACCCGCTCGGCGGAGCCCACCGATCTCCACCCGCATCTCCGGGGTTGCGCCGGATTCGACGGACCCAGTCAGGTCGCTGATGCCGCGGTGTTCGCCATCGTCGGCTGGTCGTGGAT
>JAHECQ010000377.1 GCA_024641625.1 Acidimicrobiales bacterium
GGCATCGGCGATGCGTGCGATCCGACTCCGACCCTCGCTTCGGGTGGGACCTTCTCCCTGATCGGTTCCCAGCCCGGCATGGCCGATACCTTCGATGTCGCCGTCGGCGACCTGGACGGCGACGGTGACCTGGATGCTGTGTTCGCCAGCGTCAACAGTGCCAGCACGGTCTGGCTGAACCAGGGCATCGCCTCGCTGTTCATCGCCGGCCAACAACTGGCCATCGACAGGAGTGTCGGCGTGGCGTTGGGCGACGTGGATGCCGATGGGGACCTGGATGCAGTGTTCGCCAACAACGCGAACCAACCTGACACGGTTTGGTTGAACGACGGCATGGGGGTCTTGGCCGACAGCGGGCAACGCCTGGGGGCTTCCAGGAGTGAGGACGTGGCCATTGGTGACGTCGATGGTGACGGCGACCTCGACCTGGTGTTCGCGGTCGACGCCGGCCCGAACACGGTGTGGATGAACGACGGTAGCGGGCGGTTCACCGTCAGTGGACAAGTGCTCGCAGCCGGCAAGGGTGCAGGCGTCGCTCTTGCCGATCTGGATGGCGATCACGACCTCGACCTGGTGTTCTCCAACGATGGAGAGGGCGACACCGTTTGGGTCAACGACGGCAAGGGTCTCTTCGCCGACAGTGGCCAAACACTCGGCATCGGCCGGACCCACGCATCGGCGCTCACCGATCTCGACGGTGACGGCGACATCGACATCGCCTTCGCCGGCGACAACGAGGGCGACACCGTCTGGCTGAACGACGGGTCGGGCGCCTTTACCGACTCCGGCCAGATCCTGGGTCTTGGCCACAGCCGAGCGATTGCGGTGGGTGACGTCGACGGCGATGGTGACGTCGACATCGTGTACGGCGACCACGCCGGCCAGAATTCGCTCTGGCTCAACAATGGTTCGGCGATCTTCACGGACTCGACCCGGCGTTTGGGCAACAGCACCACCGAGGGGATCGCGGTCGCCGACTTCCAAGGCGACGGCAAACTCGATGTGGTCACTGCGAATGACGGAATGCAGAACGCGGTCTGGCTCAACAGCTGAACGCCACCTGGCCGACGGGGCCGGGTGAACCGGGAACCGCCAACCATCCGCTCGAACTCGCCACGCAGAGGTTCTGATTCTGCTGGTCTGAGTCAGTCCGTTGGTCCCTCTTGCCCGGTCAGGTGGATGACCGTTGTGGAGAGCGAGACGCTGTTCCTCAGCGATTCCCCTACCGGCGAGCCCAGGTCTGCGTTCATGACGAGTTGGTCGACCTGATCCGGTCGTGCCCCTGGAGCCGACACCGTCACGATCATGTGCGCCTCGAGGAGACCCGGCCGGACATCCGCTGAACCGAGCAGCCCGCGACTGTCAGAGGTCGAATTGACCCGCACCTCGAGCGAGTCCAGGACGACCCCGAGCTCGGCAGCGCGCAGCGCAATGCTGGTCGCGGCGCAACTGGCGATCGCACAGCGCAGATACCAGCCCGGTGTCGGAGCCGACCCGTCGCCGCCGAGCCCTCTGGGCATGGCCGTGGTGATGACGGCGTCTTGGGGGCCGCGGACCTCGCAGCGCAGATTCGCTCCCAGCGTGGCAACCGCCGGGGAGTCCTCGGTCACCGCGCGTTCCGGGTGCTCCTCGAGGAGATTGCGTACAGAGGCGAGTTTGGCGGCAATCTCATCAGTCACAGCGCGCGAGGCTAGCAACTCCCAGCAGTAGCGTTCACGATCATTGGTCGTCGGACACTGCCTCGACGCCCGGTATCACCGGCTCACGACCGCTCGTTCAGCGCCAACACTCGTGTGCTCGCTGATGGGATCTCTTGCCCTCCGACAAGCCGGAAATCGCCAACGGGTGACAGAATTGGCCCGGCCAACACTCATCCGCCTCGACCAGTACGGCTGCGCCCGCGGGTGCCGACCCTTGCTCGAGACGCTGCCGCGCGGCCGTCGAGAACTGTGACATCTCGGCCACCGCTCGACCGTCACGTCTCGGGGTGGTCTGATCCTTCTGGACCCAGCGGAGCGCTTGTGGTTGCGGTGCTCACGTCTTGTCCCTTTTCGGGCGGGGGAAAATCAGGCGGCCGATGTTCAGTATCGCGATGTCATGGGCGAGGCCCATGACCATTCCCGCTCGGGCGTCACGGAAGTACCTCTCGAAGGGCAGCAGCTTCGCGAACGCGGCTCCTCCGCCGAGAGTCATTGCCTCCTGTGTCACGAATGCTCCCACCTGGTCGCAGGCCACCTTGCATTCATAGAACGGCTGCGGGCCGCCGTGGCGGTCCTCGTCGAACGCAGCGCAGGCGGCATACAGCAGGGCACGGCTTCGTTCGATCTCGACTTTGCAGTTGGCGACGCGCGCTGCGATCGTCTCGACTTCGCCCATACGCCGACCGTCGGCGAGCGTCGCTCCGGCGATGTGTCCGCAGAGCAGGTCGTAGCAGCCTGCCGCGATCCCGAGATAGGTCGCGGCGTAGGTACCGAGTACGACCGGGAAGAAGTCGACGCGCTCACCATCGGGGTTCAAGAGGCGGTCATCGGGGATGAAGCCGCCGAAGGTCATCGGTGAGCTGTTGTTACCTCGCATGCCCAGGCCGTCCCAAGGTGCGTCGACGCTCCACGTGAGGTCGTCGGTGTGGAGCTGGAACATGAGCTGGCGGGGACGAGTGCCTTCCTCGCCGGGCAGGCTGCACATGAAGAAGTAGCTGTCGGCGACACCGGCCGCGGTGACGAACGACTTCTGGATATCGGTGACCCGGTAGCCACCGTCGACCTTCTCGACGGTCGACTTCGCGGCCCCGGCCCAGGCGCCGCCCTGATGTCCGGCCTCGCTGCCGGCGACGGTGGAGAGCCACTCACCCGAAGCGAGCCTGGGTACGAACTGCTCGGCCTGGACCAGCGTCGGTACCCGCGACACCATCTCGATGCTCTCCAGATGCATTTTGTACACGAGCGCAGTGGACGGGCAGGCCTTCGCCAGCGCTTCGATCACGAGACATGTGGTGAGCAGACCCTCGCCGTGGCCGCCATGGGCCGGGTCGGCACGGAGTCCCATGAACCCGGCGTCGCGCAGCGCGTCGAGTTGGTGTCGCGGGAACATGGTGCTCCGGTCGGTCTCGGCGGCTGCAGGGGCCAACACCTCGATGGCGATGGTCTCGGCTCGCTCGAGCCACCCACGCTGGGCCTCACTCAACGGAAAGTAGGTCATGTCTGTCCTCTTCACCCCTCGGGCATGGTGCAGACATCTCGCTGCGCAGCCGAGGGCACTGTCTAGCGCGTTCAGATGTCGCCGGCGAGCCCCGCAAGCGCGCAGATCAGGAGTGCACGGTCCTTGTCAGGTATGGGTGTCGAGTAGTCGGTCGTGCCCCGCCCAGGTGCTTGCGCGATTCCTCGGCGAACGTTGAAGGCGACGCCATCGAGCGGTGTCGGTGCCTCTGCCACGAGATCGGCAGCCTCACCGAGTTCCGTGAGCGAATGGCCGTCATGGACGAGCAGGGCTGCGCCCGGCATCGCCTTCGGCTCCTCGGTCAAAGCCACATCAGACCGAGGTTGACGGCGGACCGCTCGATCGCTTCGATGAGCCGATCGATGGAACCCTCGCATGCCTCGAGATCGCTGCTGGCCAGCAGCACGACGTGACCGGTGTCGGTTTCGGCGACGATCACCGGTGCACGGCCGTCGGCGGCAGCGCGTATGTGGTCGGGCTGATCGTTGCGGTGATAAGTGTCGAACGGCACCGGCAGACCGGCACGGCAGGCCTGCCAATCGGGCCGTTCTCGCACCGAGCCATGGGTGATCTCGCACAACGAGCAATGACGCCGGCCAAGTCGGGCCCCGACCCAGTAGGCGAGTTCGCCGCGCAGGGTGCCGTCGGCATCGTAGACCCCGATGAGGCGCACGATCGCCGGAGTCGGTGCAGCGGTGGAGCGGGTCATTGTGAGAGCATCGACGCAATGGCCAAACATCCGCAACCTCACGAGCCGTTCGCGTCGAGGTGGAAGCGGCGCGCTCGCACGATCCCGCTGATGCTCGGGGTCACGGTCGTCGCCTTGTGGGTGAGCCCCGCCATCCTGGTGGCCGTCGCCATCGCCGATCTCGTCCGCTGGCGCGTTCGATTCCCGACGGTCCGGATGGCGCTGTTCCTGCTGCAGTACGGAATCAACGACAGCATCGAGATCCTGCTCGCACCCGTCTATTGGATGCTTGCCGGGTTCGGAACACGACTCGACCGGCCGGCCTCCATCGCCCGACACGAGCGACTGCAGCGCTGGTCGATCGACGTTCTGGCTCGTCGGGCCG
>JAHECQ010000378.1 GCA_024641625.1 Acidimicrobiales bacterium
GTACATCGCCGGTCCGTTCTGTGCGACCTTGTTGGGTGATCTGGGGGCCGACGTCATCCGGGTCGAGCGAGTCGATGGCGGCGAGGATCGATTCGTCACGCCGGTCACCGACGACGGGACGGGTGCGATGTTCCTCCAGGTCGGCCGCAACAAACGCAGCCTCACCCTGAACCCACTCAAACCCGAGGGTCGCGAGGTGGTCGAACGTCTCATTCGTACCGCCGACGTGGTGGTGGCCAACCTGCCCCCGCAGACGTTGCAGACGATGGGACTCGACTACGAATCGTTGAAGGCCATCAAGCCCGACATCATCCTGACGACGGCGAACGCATTCGGGAGCGGTGGACCCATCAGCTCCAAGGTCGGGTTCGATGGCTTGGCCCAGTCGATGTCGGGCAACCTGCACGTGAGCGGTCACCCCGACGAGCCGATGCGAGCCAGTGTGCCCTACGTCGACTTCAGTACGGCGGCCTTCAGCGCCTTCGCCACGATGGCGGCTCTGCGGCACCGCGACCAGACGGGCGAAGGCCAATTGATCGAGGGTGCGTTGCTCAAGAGCGCACTCACCATTTCCAATGCCCATCTGATGGAACAAGATCTTCTCAAATTGGATCGGGTCGGCAGCGGCAACCGAGCGCAGACCGCCGGGCCATCCGATGTGTATGCCACGACCGATGGCTGGGTGATGTGCATGGTCATCGGCTCCTATCAATTCGAGCGTTGGACCGAGATGGTCGGTAGGCCGGAACTGCTGAACGACGAGCGGTTCAAGGACGACATCGCCCGAGGCGACAATGGCGAGGCCCTGTCGGCCATCATGTCGGAATGGACCTCCACCAGGACTTCGGCCGAGGTGCTCGATGCCATGGAAGCGGCCAAGGTCCCCGGGGGCCCCGTGTACTCACCCCAGCAGGCGCTCGACGACGAACACATCAATGCCATTGGCATCCTGGCCGATGTCGAGTATCCGACGTTGTCCCAGCCGGCGAAGGTGGTCGACTTCCCGGTGGCCATGAGTGGCTCACCCGGCCACATCCGCCGTCGGGCCCCAATGGTGGGCGAGCACACCGACGAGGTGCTCACCGAACTCGGTTACTCCGACGACGAGATCGCCGCACTTCGCGCCTCGCGTATCGTCTGACGCAAGCCGACGTCCTGGGTTGCTGATTTGCGGAGGGCCTCGGCCCTCCGCTTCTCTGTGTCGAATGTTGTCCTCCCTCACGCCCCCGTGCCCGGTCGCTACACAGGTTCTCGTCAGTGCAGACGGCGAGCACCCGGCATTGCACGATTTCGGCGGTGATGGACCCGATCTGTTGCTGTGTCACGGGAACGGACTGAACGCGGGGATGTGGCGTGCTGTGCTGCCCTTCCTCCTGCCCCGCTTCCACTGCCATGGACTGGATTTGCGCGGTCACGGCGCCGGCCGAGTCACCCGCCCTGACTATTCGGTCGACCGTGAGCGTTTCGCCGAGGACGTGAAGGCGGCCATCGACGCGCTCGGTGGGCGGCCGTTGTTCTACGCCGCGCACTCATTGGGCGGGGCATCCGGCTTGATTGCGGCCCGGCGATGGCCGGAGCTGTTCAAGGCCATGTGGCTCTTCGAACCCGTCCTGTTGTCGGACACCTTCGTTCGCGAAGGACCACCAACGTTCCTCATCGAGGCATCGCGTCGCCGGCGAATGGAGTTCGATTCGCCCGCTGAAGCGATGGCCAACTTCGCCGCCAAGGCGCCGTTCAACACCTGCGACCCCGAGGCATTGCGTGGCTACGTCGAGCTCGGGTTGCGCGAGCTTCCCGATGGTCGGGTCCGACTGACTTGCGAGGGCGCGGACGAGGCTCGGGTGTTCGGCTCCGGCCAGCCGGTGTCCTTCGCCACGCTCGGCGTCATCAGCTGCCCGGTGGTCATCGCCCGCGGCGAACTCACCGGCGATGCCCATGCCATTCCCGCAGCGATGGCGGAGCCGATCTCCGAGGCGATTCCCACGGCGCGTCTCGAGACGTTCGCCGGTCAGACGCACTTCGGTCCGATGGAGGCACCGGAGGACATTGCCGACTCGATCATCGCGCTGTTCTCCTGAAACCCAGGCCTCCTGAAACCCGGACCTCCTGCAACCCGGGCCTCCTGCAACCCGGGCCTCCTGCAACCCAGGCCTCCTGCAACCCAGGCCTCCTGCAACCCGGGCCGTGGGACGGTCAGCGGCCCTGAAATTCGGCGGGACGCTTCTCGAGGAACGCAGCCAGGCCCTCTCGGAAGTCCTTGGTGCCGAAGAGCGGCAGGAGCGCCAGGTACTGTCGTTGCACATGATCCTCGAGGTTCTCGGTCATCGCATGACGCATGAGGCGCTTCGCTGCTCGGATGGCCAACGGTGCATTGGCGGCGATCTCCGCCGCCAGAGCCAGCGCAGTCTCGAGGAGCTCGTCATCGGGTACGACCTGACTGAGCAGACCGAGCGCCAACGACTCATCAGCTGAAAGGGTGCGAGCGGTGAACAGGAGTTCGGCCGCTTTCGACCAACCGATGATGCGGGGAAGGAGCCAGGTTCCGCCGCTTTCGGGTACCAATCCGCGCGCTGTGTAGGCCGCGGACAGCTTTGCCCGGGAGGCTGCAATACGTATGTCACAACCGAGCGCAAGGTCGAGGCCGTAGCCGGCCGCACCTCCGTTGAGGGCGGCGATGGTCGGCGTGTCGATCTTGTGCAGCACGACCGGAGGTGCGTCCCGAAGGTCGAATTCGCCGTTTCCTGCGCTGCTGCTCTCGCCTCCGATTCCCTCACCCGACACGGCTGCGCCGATGTCGAGACCGGCGCACCAGGCTCGTCCTGCCCCGGTCAGGACGATGGCTCGTACACCGGGGTCGGCGTCTGCGGCCAGCAGGTGCCCTGACAGCGAACGAAGCATGGAGAGCGTGATGGTGTTCATGCGTTCGGGCCGATTGAAGGTGAGGATGCCCACCTGATCGCGCACTTCGTACAGCAGCTCGTCGGTCATGATCCGACCCTACCGGCACTGTCGAGGTCGCTTCACGCCGAGCGGCGATGCTCGGCATCTTGGAGGAAGTATTGCTGGAGGAAGTATCGAGGGAGGAAGCTCAGGGTCGACGGAGGAAGTTCAGCGCGTTGTCGCCGAGGCAGCCGCGGTCGAGATGACCGGCGGCAATGCCCGCTTCGAGCACGTCCCGCGGTCCGCCGAACCCCTCCGGCAGGAAGGGGTGATCGGTGCCGTAGAGGACATGATCGGCGCCGAATCGTTCGGCCAGCACGCCGAGGAGTGCGGGGTCGAACACGAGCGCGTCGACCCAGAGACTGCGCACGAGCAGGTCGAGGTGGGCCGCGGCACGTTGACCATCGGCCCCGGCGGTGCGGGCGGCCATGTACCGCAGTCGGGGGTGTGCCCAACCAAAGGTGCCACAACCATGGGAGAGGGCGATCCGCAGGCCGGCGTGACGGTCGAGCACGCCGCCGTAGACCAGGGCGGCCGCCGCTTGCGCCGTGTCGGTGAGCATGCCCAGACCGAACTCGTAGGGCTCCCCATGGCGACGGATGGCCGTCCTCTGATGAGCAGGGTGAATGAAGACGGGGATTTGTTCGGATGCAGCCGCGGCCCAGAACGGATCGAGCGACGGATCGTCGAGTTCACGGCCGTCGACCATCGCGGTGATCTCGACCCCCACCATGCCGAGGTCCTCCCAGAGCCGTTGCAGCTCGGCGATGGCGAGATCGGTGTCCTGAAGCGGTACGGCGCCCATGGCCGACAGTCGACCTCCCGATGCCGCCGCCACCTGGGCCAGGCCATCGTTCTGAGCAGCCAGGAACCGGGCGGCATGGGCCGCCGGTGCCCAGTCGACCAACGTGACCGGTACCGGCGACAGCACTTGGTGGTCGACCCCGGAGGCGTCGAGTTCATGCACGCGCGCCGCCCCGTCGAAGCACACCGACCGCACCTTGCGGAACAGGTTCTCGCCTCGCATCAGTCGACCACCACCATCACCGAGGCCTTGGCCGAAGGACAGGCTCGGCCAGCGTTGGTCGCCGGTCTCGACCGCGAGATCGGGCACACCGAGGGGGAAGTGATGGGCGTGGATGTCGACGATGGTCACGAGCGGATTCCTGGTTCGTCAGTTCGAGCGTCGGGGGATCTGCGGCCAGTACTTGGCGAGGGCCCCTCCGTCGATGGTGAGATCACTCCCGGTCATCATGGCTGAGGCATCGGATGCGAGGAACACCAACGGAGCGGCGTAGTCGGACGGCCCGGGAAGCCGTTCCCACGGGTTGAGGCCGGCGAAGTCGAC
>JAHECQ010000034.1 GCA_024641625.1 Acidimicrobiales bacterium
GCCTTCGATGGCACCGAGCTCGTCGAGATCGACCAGGTCGAGGCGCGGGTTGGCGGGCGACTCCGCCACCACCAGCATCGTCCGTCCCGGGAGCACCGCAGCAGCCAGCGCACCCGGCTGCGTCCCGTCCACGAACGTCACCTCGATGCCGAACCGAGGGCACACCTGCTCCAGCAACTGACGAGTGCCGCCATAGAGCTGCCGCGAGGCCACGATGTGCGAACCCTGAGAACAGAAGGCCAGGACGGTGGAGGTGATGGCGGCCATCCCCGAGGCGAACGCGCGGGCCGCCTCGGCCCCTTCGAGCTGGGCAATGGCATCCTCGAACTCCGACGCTGTCGGGTTGCCGTAGCGCCCGTAGAAGTGCGTCGGCCTGATCTGGGTGGCAAGCTTCCTCGACTGATCGACTCCGTCGACCCGGAACGCCGTCGAGGGATACAACGTGGGTGCCAGCGAATCCGAGTCGAGCGTGCGCCCGGCAGTGATCGCGATGGTCGCCTGGCTCTTCGTTGTCGGGCTGTTCGTTGCCATGTCGTGTTCTCCGTGTGGTTGGAGTTTGGACACCCGATGATCTTGGGACCCTCGAAGGAATTCGATGATCTTGCGACACTTGGTTGCCGGCGAGCCGGCCACATCGCTGGTGAGCTCACCAGCTAGGCACCTTGGGTGTCCGTCCCAGGTTGCCGGACCCCGAGGGGCCGCTCGAAATGCAGAAACCGCAGTATGCCCCGTCCGACGCGCCAAATCAACGAAAATATTCGGTCAACCCGAACGGGGCAATCGAGCCAACACCGAGCGGGCCAGGGTCGGCGGTCGATCCCCGTCGGCGATGGCCCTCACCGTGTCCTCGAGATCCTCGGCCAGGCGAACCACGGCGCTGCGGTAGCGGTTGCGGCAGAAGAGAAGGCCTCCCCCGGCCACGACCGGCAGGGCGACCAGGACCACCGGCGTCGTGAACAAGGCTGCGGCACCCACCGCCGACATGCCCATGCCGGTGAGCGTCGAGCCGACGACGAGCGCTTCGGAGCGCTTGTTGGCGGCATCGACCACGACGCAGACCACCGGGGTGTCATCGATCTCCACCGTGGCCGCCAACACCGAGCGGGCACGACCCAGCCCTTCGCGACCGCGGGCGCGACGTAGTCCCGTGACCACCTTGCCCACCACGTCGGTTCGTTTGGAGGCCATGATCACCCCGTCGTCGCGTACCCTGACCCGTAGCCCGTGCCCGACCTCGAGCCATCGACGAGCGTGGAGGTGCGCCTCTGCGCCGGTGCCCGATGCCACTCGCGATTCTGCCAGACCGGTCGGCCCCACCAGTCGGTCCAGCACCGAGCCACGGGCGGTCGGTGCGCCCGCCAGCTGCTCGGCCAGCGCCTGGGCGAGTGCCGACGCCGGAATACCGACCTCCGCGGCGATGTCGCGTAGATGATCGATTCCCAGCTCGATGTCGCTTCGATCATGCTCGACGAGCGGCGACAGGTCCACCGCACGGCGAAGCACCGCACTGGTTGCGTCGGGTGCAGCCAGTCCCGACCCAGGTGCGGCCGGTGCAGGTACGCCCGGGTCGAACGAAGCAGTCACGAGCCCAAGTCTTGCACACCGGCGAGGGCATGCCACCGCGTTGGACCGACGCCTCGCGCGATGCTCGGGACGTTGGGGCGACGGCCTTGGGTCGCGGCTACAGGCCCAACACCGCATCGAGCCCGACGGTCAGACCGGGCACCGTGGCGATGCGTTTCGCCGCCAGCACCACACCGGGCATGAACGACGCGCGGTCGTAGCTGTCGTGGCGCAGCGTCAACGTCTGCCCGGTCGTGCCCAGAATCACTTCCTGGTGAGCCACGATGCCACGCATCCGCACCGAGTGAATGGGGATACCAGCCGGGCCGAGCGCGCCCCGAGCCCCGGCGATGGTCTGCTCCTTGGTGGGATCAACGGCCCAGGTGCCGGAGGCCTGGGCCATGCGTTCAGCGGTGGCCACCGCTGTCCCACTCGGGGCATCGACCTTGCCATCATGGTGCAGCTCGATGATCTCCGCGGTGTCGAAGAACGGTGCTGCCAACTCGGCGAACCGGATCATCAACACTGCGCCGATGGCGAAGTTGGGCGCAATCACGCAATTGGCCGGCCCGTTCGGACCTTGACCCGCGGCGAACATCGCTTCGATCTCGGTGTGATCGGCTTCGGTGAAACCCGAGGTGCCGACGACGGCATGGATGCCCTGTTCGGCACAGAACTTCAGGTTCCCTCGCGCAGCACCGATGTGGGTGAAGTCGATCGCCACCTCAGGTTTGGAGTGCACCAAGCCATCAGCTGAACCCACCACCTCGAACGCGCAGCCCGTGATGCCGGTCACCTCGCCGATGTCGATGCCGGCGAACGAGGGATCGACCGCCCCAACCAATTCGAGCTCGGGATCAGCACAGACGGCGCGACACACCGCCACCCCCATTCGCCCTCCGGCTCCGAACACGGCCACACGAGTCTTCTTCCCCTTCGTCATGCACGGAGCCTATGCGTGGAAACGCAGCGACCCCCGCACGATCGGTGCGGGGGTCGCTGCGGTCAGGGAAGGACGGTCGGATCAGCGGCGACCGCGGCCTCGACCGCCGCCACCGCCACTGCCACTACCGGAGCGGCCGCGACCGCCGCTGCGGCGACGGCTCGGAGCATCGTCGCTCGGGAGCGGCTCGGCTTCTGGGCCAAGCTCGCCGAATTCGGCAACGAAGTCCTCGTCGAAGCTCAACGTGGTGCTGTCGGCCGAAGCAGGAGCGTCGTCGTTGCGGGACCGACTCCGACTACCGCCACCGTTGCTGCTCCCGCCGTTCTCGCTCGGGGCCGGCGCTTCGCCTGCCAGGTGCAGCGAGACCTTGCCGTTGGGATCGATGTCCTCGACCACGACCTCGATCTCCTGACCGAGGGAAAGGACGTCTTCGACGGTGTCGATTCGCTTGCCTCCGCCGATCTTGGAGATGTGAAGCAGACCGTCACGTCCGGGAAGGATGTTGACGAAGGCACCGAACTTGGTGATGTTGACGACACGACCGTTGTAGGTCGCGCCGACCTCGGCGGTCGGGGGGTCGAGAATCAGACGGATCTGACGCTCGGCTTCATCGACCACGTTCCGGTCCGTGGCGGCGATCGACACGACGCCGACCATGCCATCGTCATCGACGCTGATATCGGCACCGGTCTCGGCCTGGATGGCGTTGATGACCTTGCCCTTGGGGCCGATGACCTCGCCGATCTTGTCGACAGGGATTTCGAAGCTGATGATCTTCGGTGCACCGTCGCGCACGTTGTCACGCGGGGTGGAGATGGCTGCGTTCATGACCTCGAGGATCTTGAGACGAGCGTCCTTGGCCTGATCGAGCGCAGCAGCGAGCACATCGGCGGGAATGCCATCGATCTTGGTGTCGAGCTGCAGGGCAGTGACGAACTCGGACGTTCCGGCGACCTTGAAGTCCATGTCTCCGAAAGCGTCCTCGGCCCCGAGGATGTCGGTGAGGGTGGTGTACTTGCCCTCGGCGAACACCAGACCCATGGCGATACCGGCAACCGGTGCCTTGATGGGTACCCCGGCGTCCATCAACGAGAGCGTCGATCCACAGACCGAAGCCATCGAAGTCGATCCGTTCGAGCTCAGGACCTCGGACACGAGTCGCAGGGTGTAGGGCCACTCCTCGAGGGAGGGGATGACCGGTACCAACGCTCGCTCGGCCAGGAGGCCGTGGCCGATCTCGCGGCGCTTGGGGCCGCGCATGAAGCCGGTCTCACCCGTGGAGAAGGGTGGGAAGTTGTAGTGGTGCATGTACGACTTGCGCTGGGTGGTGTCGATGCCGTCGATCATCTGATCCATGCGCTTCATGCCCAAGGTACAGATGTTCAACACCTGGGTTTCACCGCGCTGGAACAAGCCCGAGCCATGGACTCGCGGCACCACGCCCACCGAAGCGGACAGCGGACGAAGGTCGGTGGGACCGCGACCGTCGATGCGGGCGCCTTCGGCGACGATGCGACGACGCACGATCTTCTTCGAGAGGGATCGGAAGGCTGCCTTGAGTTCCTTCTCGTCGCCGGGGAACCGCTCGGCCAGGCCGGCAACGACCTCATCGCGAAGAGTGCTCTCCGCCTCGGTGCGCTCGGACTTGTCGGCGATGACCATGATCTCCGACAGGCGATCGTTGGCCAGCTCGTCGACCGCGGCCATCTGATCCTCGGTGTAGTCCACGAGATCGGAGTGCTGCATGATCGGCTTGCGTCCGCCGGCCGCCTCGACCAGCGCCAGCTGCAACGCAACGGCTTCCCTGATGTACTGCTTGGACTCCTCGAGGCCCTGGGCCAGAGCGGCCTCATCGACCTTGGGAGCACCGTTCTGGTAGTTGTTCCAGGCCGACGAAGTACCACCGGCCTCCACCATCATGATGGCCACATCACCGTCGTCGAGTTGACGACCGGCAACCACGATCTCGAACGAGGACTGATCGCCCTCTTCGTAGGTGGGATGCGGCAACCATTCGCCATCGACGGTGTAGGCCAGGCGCACGGCACCGATCGGGCCGTTGAATGGGATGTCCGACACCATCAGTGCCGCCGAAGCGCCGTTGATGGCCAGCACATCATGGGGGTTGACCAGATCGGCCGAGAGAATCGTGCCCACGATGTGGGTCTCGTTGCGATAGCCGTCAGGGAACGAGGGCCGCAGAGGCCGGTCGATGAGACGACAGGTCAGGGTTGCGGCATCGGATGCCTTGCCTTCACGTCGGAAGAACGATCCGGGGATCTTGCCAACGGCGTAGGACCGCTCTTCGATGTCGACGGTCAGCGGGAAGAAATCGATACCGTCCCGCACGGTCTTGGCAGCGGTGGCTGCCACCAGCACGCTCGTGTCGCCGACCCGGGCCAGCACGGCCCCATTGGCGAGTCCGGCCAAGCGGCCAGTTTCGAGGTACATCTCGGGGCCATCACCTGAGGTGATGGTCCCGCTCACGGAAACAACGTCCGTCATGGGATCTCCTAGTGTTGATCATTGTCCGGTCGAACCGGGGGCAGACCAGATCCCAGATTGCAGCCACCCGCGGCGATGACACGCGGGGAGTTGGAAACTGGCAGCTGACCTGCCGACGACACGAACCATTCGTGCCGACTCCCAAGGCTACCCCTGCGACGAGCACTCTGCGCGGAGGGGGCACATGCGGACGGGACCGAGGCGGAGCGACGCACTCATGGAGAACCCAGCGGCGCGACGTGGATGTGGTGGACCCAGTGGTGGAAGCCGCCGCTACCGATGGCCCGTCAGATCAACGGCGGAGACCGAGTTCGGCGATGATGGCCCGGTAGCGCTCGACGTCGATGTCGGCCAGATAATCGAGAAAGCGGCGACGGCGGCCGACGAGCATCAACAAACCACGGCGGCTGTGGTGATCCTTCTTGTGGATCTTGAGGTGCTCGGTCAGGTGATTGATCCGGTCGGTCAGGAGTGCGATCTGCACCTCGGGAGACCCGGTGTCCTTGTCGGAGCGCTTGTGCTTGGCGATGGTGTCGGTCTTCGAAGGGAGATTCGCTGCCGGCTTGCTCATGTGGTTGTGCTCCAGTGAGGTGGATCGGTCTCTCGGCTCGAGAATCGGGCGAGAGTTGGGACCTGAGGCCCAGCCACTACTGCCATCGGATCGGCGGCAGCCGCAGCGCTGCACCATGGTAGAGGTCGCGCGGGGACCTCACACCCGTCAGCGCTGCCGATCGAGAATGTCAGCAGCACTCCGAATGTCGCGCTGGAGCTGGTCCTTCAACGCGTCGAGGCCGGAGAATCGCTGCTCCGACCGAATGAGTTCCACCAGTTGGACACGGGCGACTTGCCCGTAGAGGTCGCCCTCGAACCCGATCAGATGAGCTTCGACCAACGAGTGTTCCTGATCGTGATAGAAGGTCGGCCGTTTGCCCACGTTCACCGCCGCCGGATGACGGACGCCATCGGGCGCCACATACCACGCGGCATAGACGGCATCGGCCGGCAGCGCCATCCCCTTCGGGACCGCCACGTTGGCCGTCGGGAACCCGATCGTCCGACCTCGCTGATCACCGGTCACCACCGGGCCTCGAATCTCGTGATGGCGCCCGAGCATGCGCGCTGCGGTAGCCACCTCGCCACCGGCGAGTGCTCGACGAATGGCGGTGGAGGACACCGATTCGGTGCGGGCATCGGGGCGGGGCAACAGTTCGACGCCTTCGGCAACGAAGCCGAACCGCTCGCCTGCTTCGCGGAGCGTTTTGACGGTGCCGGCACGATTCGCTCCGAAATGAAAATCACGGCCAACGATGATGGCTCGCGCACCGAGGCAGTTCACGAGGATGTGCTCGATGAACGCATCAGCCGTCTCGTGCGATCTCTCTTCGGTGAAGGGGACGACCAGCGTGGTGTCCACACCGCAGGCCGCCAGAAGTTCGAGCTTCTGTTCGAGATCAGTCAATAGCAGCGGGGCCGACTCGGGCCGCAGCACCAGCGCCGGGTGAGGATCGAACGTGACCACGGCCATCTGCACCCCGAGCACCGAGGCCTGTTGCTGAGTTGCCCGGATGACCGCCTGATGGCCCAGATGCACGCCGTCGTAGACACCGATGGTCAGAGCGTGTCCGGTGCCGGCGCCACCAACGAAGTTGTCCGGATCTCTGATGATCTCCACGGTTCAGAAACGGTAGCCGCTCAGGCCCCATCGGCCACGGCGAAGCCCTCGCGTTTGGCCGTGCACCGTCGTCACCATTGGGGTCCCCTTTGCTGGTTGCGTTTTTGCTGGTTGCGTTCCGGGGACTCTAATGGAGGACCTTCACCGGTCGGAATTCGCCGTCGCGCGCCTCGTAGACAGCCAACAGCTCGCCGGTCGGTCGAACGATGGCCATCTGGCCCGTGCCAGGGGCGGCTCCCAGCGATCGCCCGTTCAACACCTGTGCCGCCACCAACTCGTCGACCTCGACACGCGGCAGACCCGCCAACAGGTCCAACACCGGTCCGAGCGCGATGTCCTCGAGTGAGCAAGCGGCCTCGAGCCCGAAGGCACCAACCGATGTCCGCCGCAGTGCCCGGAGATGGGCTCCCCCGCCGAGCGCTCGCCCGAGGTCGGCGGCCAATGTCCGGATATAAGTCCCTGATCCGCAGGCGACCTCGAGTCGGTACACCAACGGATCGTCGGTGGCAGCTGTGCTCAACGAGTGGATGACCACCGCACGAGGCTCACGCTCCACCTCGATGCCCTCACGGGCCAGCTGATGGAGGCGCTTCCCATCGATCTTGACCGCCGACACCATCGGGGGAATCTGAAGGATGTTGCCGACAAAGGCTTGCGCGGCCTCCGCCACCTGCGCCGGGGTGACCGACATTGTGTGGGTCGCAGTGACCTCGCCGGCTGCGTCCAGTGTCGACGTTTCGACGCCCAGCACCATCTCGCCGACATACGTCTTGTCAGCGCCGGTGACGAACTGCAGCAACTTCGTGCCCTGGCCGACACCGAGCACGAGTACGCCGGTGGCATCGGGATCGAGGGTGCCGGCGTGGCCCACCTTGCGAGTTCCCAGCGTTCGACGGACTCGATCGACCACATCGTGACTCGTCATGCCCGCAGGCTTGTCGACGACGACGCTCCCGGACACACCGCTGTCGGGCCGGCGCTTGCGGTTCCCTTGCTGACCCCGGCCAGCTCGATCGTTCATGATTCAGGACTGACTTGATCGGGACGGTCTTGATCGGGACGGTCTTGATCAGGACGGTCTTGATCGGGGCCGGCTTCGTCCGCTGACCCGATCGGTCCGAGATCGGCCAGGATCCGCTCGATGTGGGATCCGGCGCGCACGCCGGCATCGAAGACGAACACGACCTCGGGTGTCTTGCGAAGTTTGGCCTGTTGCGCAATCGCTCGCTGGATGGCCTTGCGATGACCTCGGAGCCCATCGAGGAACCGCTCGTCCTCTTCGGGAGTGGGATCGTCCTCGAGTACCGAGACGAAGACCTGAGCGACATTCAGATCGTTGTCGACCTCGACACCGGTGACGGTGAAGAACCCGAGGTCCTCGTCACCGGTGACCTCGAAGTAGTCAGCCACGATCTCGTGGAGCAGCGCGTTGAGCCGGGCCGTCCTCGGATAGTGACGGGCGGCCGCCTGGCGAGATGATCGCGGACTGGCCCTCTTCTTCATGTGTGGCTCCCCGAACCGGTCACTTGACCGGGATCAACCGCTCCTCGAACGTTTCGATGATGTCGCCTTCCTTGAGGTCCTGGAAGTCGGACAAGCCGATGCCGCACTCGAAACCGGCGGCGACCGAAGCGACATCGTCCTTGAAGCGACGCAGCGACTGGATCTCGCCCTTCCAGATGATGGTGCCCTCACGGAGGAACCGGACCTTGGAATTCCGCGAGATGGTGCCATTGAGGACCATGCAGCCGGCGACCGCACCGATACGCGGTACTCGGAAGACTTCCCGGACCTGCGCCTCGCCGGTGACGACTTCTTCGAACTCCGGAGCGAGAAGGCCGAGCATGGCGTTCTCGATGTCCTCGAGAAGTTTGTAGATGATCTCGTAATTGCGAATCTCGACCTTTTCGGCCTCGGCCAGCTCTCGCGCCTTGCGGTCGGGCCGGACGTTGAAACCCAGGATCGTTGAGTTGGATGTCGCCGCCAACTGCACGTCATTCTCGGAGATGCCGCCAACGCCGCGGAGCACGAAGGCGAGCTTGACGTCGTCTCGTTCGAGCTTGCGCAGACTGTCGGTGACCGCTTCGAGCGAGCCGTTCACGTCGGCCTTCACGATGAGGTTCAAGGTGGCGGCCTCGCCCGCCTGGATCTGCTTGAAGATGTCCTCGAGCTTGGCACCTCCGCTGGTGGCCGACGCGTCGCGGCCAAGGCTGGCCACTCGCTGCCAATGCTCGCGGGTGTCTGCGACCTTGCTCGCAATCTTCTCGCTGGGGGCGACCACGAAACTGTCACCGGAGGACGCGACATCGGACAGGCCGAGCACCTGGACCGGGGTCGATGGCCCGGCCTCCATGACGTTCTCGCCGCGATCATTGATGATGGCCCGAACCCGTCCCCAGGCTGCGCCGGTGACCAGGGGGTCGCCGACCTGCAGGGTGCCTCGCTCGACCAGCACGGTGGCGACCGGGCCTCGACCGATGTCGAGGTTGGACTCGAGTACCACACCGGCGGCGCGCCCCTCGGGACTAGCACGAAGGTCTTCGATTTCGGCGATCACCGTGAGGGAGTCGAGCAGTTCGTCGATGCCATCGCCGGTCATGGCCGACACCTTGACGAACATGGTGTCGCCGCCCCAGGCCTCGGGGATCAGGCCGCGTTCGGCGAGCTGGGACATGACCCGATCGGGATCGGCCCCTTCGCGGTCCATCTTGTTGACCGCGACCAGAATCGGCACTTCGGCCGCACGAGCATGATCGAGTGCTTCGAGGGTCTGGGGCATGACGCCGTCGTCGGCGGCCACCACGAGCACCACGATGTCGGTGGCTTCGGCTCCTCGAGCACGCATCGCCGTGAAGGCAGCGTGCCCCGGAGTGTCGATGAAGGTGAGCATGTGGTCGTTCTTCTCGACCTGGTAGGCACCGATGTGCTGGGTGATGCCACCTGCTTCCCCGGCGACGACATTGGCCGAACGAATGCGGTCGAGCAACAAGGTCTTGCCGTGGTCGACGTGGCCCATGATGGTGATGACCGGGGGCCGCATCGGCCAGGAGTCCATGACATCGTCGTCCACGTCTTCGTCGAGATCGAGTACACGACGCAGTTCGACCTCCTGCTCCTCACCCGGATCGACGAGACGAATTTCCGCCCCGATCTCCTCGGCGAAGAGCTGGATCATCTCGTCGCTCAAGGACTGGGTCGCAGTGACCATCTCGCCGTTGGTCAACAAGAAACGCACGACGTCGGCCGCCGTTCGGGCCAGCTTCGGACCGAGATCCTGCGCACTCGAGGCTCGCTCGATGACGACGACGCCCTCGGGCACCGGCGCATCGGTGGCCGAGTAGGTCGGAACGTCCATGGGCTGGAGTTCCTCGGCGTTGCGCCGACGTCGACTCTTGCGCCTCGGACGATCATTGCGGCCGCCGCCGGGACGACCACCTGATCCGGGGCGCCCGCCGGCGGGGGCACCACGACCCGGAGCGCCGGTACCGGGACTCGACGGAGCACCACCACCGGGTGAGGGACGCCGGAAACCACCAGGTCCACCGCTACCAGGTCGACTGTCGCCTCCCGTGGTGGGGGCGCGCCGCGCCTGGCCGGGCGGAGGGGGAATGGGCTTGCCACCGCGACCACGCGGCGGGCCGGGCGGAGGGGGAATGGGCTTGCCCGCCGCCGTGCGCGGCGGCGCGGGGGGCCGAACGCCAACATCGGCGTTCGGGGCAGCCACAGATGCTGCAGCCACGGGCTCGGCGGCCGGTGGTGCGGTCGCAGCCGACTCAGCTGCCGCCGGCTCGGTCTGAGCCGATGCAGCGTCGGTCGGCACGGTCTCGGTCGGCACGGTCTCGGTCGGCACGGTCTCGGTCGGCACGGTCTCGGTCGGCACGGTCTCGGTCGACACGGTCTCGGTCGACACGGTCACGGGCTCGGCGACTGGTTCGGTCGGCGCGGTCTCGGTCGGCGCGATCACGGGCTCGGCGACTGGTTCGGTCTGAGCCGTTGTCCTCGAGGTCGATGCGGCCACAGGCTCGGCTGCCGGTGGCGCAACGGGCGCGACCGCAGGAGTTGCAGCCGCAGTCGGCTGCGGTGGAGCGACAGGAGCCTGAGCGGCCGGTCGAATCGGCGGACGCGGCGCCGCGCCGACCCTGGGGGGCGGCGGGGGCAGGGGCTTGGAGCTGACGATGCCCGGAGCGGCCGAACCGCTGGAGGAAACGACACGTTGGGGGGGCCTCGAGGATACCGGCGCGGGAGCGGCGCCGTCCGATGACCGTGCGGGAGTCTCAGCCGACTTCTCGGCCCGCGAAGCGGGGGCCTCCCGTCGAGCGGCCGGAGCATTGGCGGACGTCTCCGCGTCCGGAGCTGAGGCCTCCGAAGCGCTCTCACCATCGTCTTGACCCGAACCGGGTTCGCGCTTGAGCCCCTCGCGCTCGGCTTTGCGCCGGATTCGATCCGCCTGCGCCTCGACGATGCTCGACGAGTGGCTCTTCACCCCGATTCCCAGGTCGTTGCAGAGATCAATGATCTCCGCGTTGGAGAGACCAAGTTCTCTCGCAATCTCGTAGACCCGGACTTTCGATGGCACGTGGAAAACTCACCCTCGGCGGTAGGCGGATTGAAACAACGCCTCGACTGCGGCGCGCCCAACAGCCGAGCCTAGCGGCCGAGGTCTTCTAATCCACAGTCCAGAAACCCCGTCTCGAACAGTCGGCTGATCTCTTCGGGGCCGATCTCCGATCGGAGCGCTCGCCCGAACGCCTTGCGGCGGCGCGCAGCGTCGAAACAGTCGCTCAACGTGGCCGAACACAGCCACGCGCCCCGACCGCCCGGACCCCCGGAGAGCCGGCCGTCGCCGTCGACAGTGACCCGCCGTAGATCGCACTGAGGGCGACGGGCTCGGCACCCGATACAGGTTCTGATCGGGTCCGAACCCCGATCAGGCTTCCTCGACATCGACAGCCGGTTCGACCTCGGGCTCCGCGGCTGCTTCGGGCTCGGCCGAAGCGTCGGCATCGGCTTCGGGCTCTGCCGCGGATTCGGCGTCAACCTCAGCGTCGGCATCAACCTCAGCGTCGGCATCAACCTCAGCGTCGGCATCAACCTCAGCGTCGGCATCAACCTCGGCGTCGGCATCAACCTCGGCGTCGGCGTCAACCTCGACCACGGCCTCGGCCCATTCCTCGGCCGAGATCGCCTCGCTGCCATCGGCCGGCTGCCATTTCTGTTCGCCGGTCTCGGGATCGATGATCCACTCGCCCTCGGCCCACTCCTCACCCTCGTAGGTGTCGGCGTAGCCGAGCGCTTCCTCGGCCAGCTGGGTCTCGCTCTTGATGTCGATACGCCATCCGGTCAGGCGGTGGGCCAAGCGAGCGTTCTGGCCTTCCTTGCCAATGGCCAACGACAGCTGGAAGTCCGGCACGATGACTTCGGCGGTGCCGGATTCGGGATGGATCCTGACTTCTTTCACCTTCGCCGGCGAAAGGGCCTTGGCCACGAACTCGTAGGGGTCATCGGAGAAGGGGATGATGTCGACCTTCTCGCCGTTGAGCTCGTTGACGACCATTCGCACCCGCGATCCTCTGGCCCCGACGCACGCGCCAACCGGATCGACGTTCGGATCGTTCGACCAGACTGCGATCTTCGTTCGATGACCCGGTTCCCGAGCAACAGCCTTCAGCTCCACGATGCCGTCCGCTATCTCGGGGACCTCGAGCTCGAACAACCGCTTGATCAGGCCCGGATGGGTACGGCTGACCACGATCTGGGGACCCTTGGCCGTGCGCCGAACCTCGACGATGTACGCCTTGTAGCGACTTCCGGCTTCGGGGCGTGGGCCGATCGACACCTGCTCGGCTTGAGGCAACAACGCCTCGACTCGGCCCAGATCGAGCAACGTGTAGCGCGAGTCGGTCTGCTGGACGATGCCGGTGACGATGTCACCCTCTCGCCCTGCATACTCCTCGTACTTCATCTCGCGCTCTTCCTCACGGATACCCTGCATGAGGATCTGTTTGGTCGTCTGTGCAGCGATGCGACCGAAGTTCTTGGGAGTGACGTCGAGTTCGGGGCCGTAGGGCTCCCCGTCCTCATCGAGCTCCTGGGCATAGACCCGGATGTCGAACGACGTCGGGTCAATGGTGACCCAGGCGTACTCGTAACTGTCGTGCGTCTTCTTGTACGCAGCCTCCATGGCGTTGGCCATGATCCCGAACAGACGGTCGATCGAAATTCCCCGCTCCTCGGCCAGTACGGCCAGTGCTTCGGTCATCTCGTTGCTCATTCGGCTTCCTCTTTCGATTCTCGGCTGGACTGCTCGGGGGTACCGGACTGTTTGGACGCACCGGATTTCTTGGCGCCACCCGGCTTGGACGCACCGGATTTCTTGGCGCCACCCGGTTTGGGTGCAGGACCCCACTCGAACACCGTTCTCGCTTTGTCGATGTCGTCGACCGCCACCTCGCGGACCTCGCCCGGGCTCAGCGAGACACCGTCGATCTCCTCGACGAGGATCGACAACCGGGACGCGTCGGCGGACTCGAGTCGGCCTCTCAGGCGGCGTGGTTCGATGCCGGGCAACAGCTTCACGATCACATCTTCGCCGACGGCCCGCTCGAAGTGGTCGAGGCGCCGCAACGGGCGCTCGACCCCCGGACTCGATACCTCGAGGGTGTACCTGCCGGGAATCGGATCGTGCTCGTCGAGGAGTGTGGAGATGGCGCGGTTTGCCGTGGCCAACTGATCGGTGTTGATGCCGCCGCCCTGGCCGAGGGGCGCGTCGACCACGACTCGCAGTGTGCTGCCGCCGTACTCGACATCGACCAGGTCGAGGTCCAGGTCGTCCACCAAGGGAGCCAGCAACTCGCTGATGCGTTCTTGTACTCCCACGGCAACACCTCGCTTTCGGTCGACTCGTACAGGCCGCCAACAACAAAGGCGTGGGCCAAAGCCCACGCCTTCAGGCGATTCGGGCCCAAGGATACCCCAAGTCGAGGCCCAAACGCGACCGTCAGGACTCCTTGGTACGCTCCGACCGCAGGAGTTCCACCAGTTGCTCGGATGCGTTGACGTCGTCACCGCGATCATCGAGATTTCGCTGCCGGTCCTCCTCAGCGGCCTTGCGAGCGGCATCACGGGTGGACTTGGCCCGGTCGAGCGCTGCTTCGACCCCCTCGGTATTGATGAATTCGGCCCATTCGACAAGGGTGTCGACCATCTCGTCCTCGGGCACGACCGCAACGTTGGTGCCCTTCACGAACAAATGCCCGCGCTTGTTGCCGGCGGCAATTCCGATGTCGGCGTCCCGAGCTTCGCCGGGGCCATTGACGACACATCCCATGACCGCGACCTGCAGCGGGATGAGTCGATCCTTGAACGCCTCTTGGGCTTGTTGGGCGATCTTGTAGACGTCGATCTCGGCCCTGCCGCACGACGGACATGCAATCAGATCGACGTTCTTGCGTTCTCGCAGCCCGAAACACTCGAGCAACTGGCGGCCCAGACGGGCTTCGTCGACCGGGTCGGATGTGAGCGAGTAGCGAATCGTGTCGCCGATGCCCTCGGCCAGAAGGGTTGCGATGCCGGCGGTCGCCTTCACGATGCCGGCCGGAGGGGGGCCGGCCTCGGTGACACCGAGATGGAGCGGGTGGTCGGTGACCTCGCTCAGTTGCCGATACGCCTCGATCATCAGCGGAACGTTCGACGCCTTCACCGAGATCTTGATCAAGTCGAAATCGACTTCCTCGAAGTACGCAATCTCGCGAAGCGCCGACTCGACCATGGCTTCGGGAGTGACCCGGCCTCCGTACTTGTCGTACAACTCGGGATCGAGGCTGCCGCCGTTGACGCCGATGCGGATCGGTACCCCACGGTCCTTCGCTTCGGAGGCCACCGCTTTGATGTGCTCGGGCCGCCGAATGTTCCCCGGATTCAAACGCAGGCAGTGCACCCCCGCTTCCAGCGCCTCGAGCGCCCGACGGTACTGGTGATGGATGTCGGCCACGATCGGCACCGGGCTGCGAGGAACGATCCTGGCCAGACCCTCGGCGGCCTCGGGTTCGTTGCACGTGCAGCGAACGATGTCAGCACCGGCGGCCGCCAGGGCGTAGATCTGCTGGAGCGTGCCCTCGTGATCGGCCGTCTTGGTGATCGTCATCGACTGAACGGTGATCGGGGCTCCCCCTCCGACAGGCACGTCTCCCACCATGATCCGGCGGGTTTGCTTCCGAGGAAATGTGACAGCACCTGCGTCCATGGGAGCAGGCTACTGGCGCCTGCCTCAGCCGATGGGCCGCAGGATGTCGAGCCAGATCGTCGAGACGAACAAGAACCCCAGGACGCCCACGACGCCATAGGTGAGCGGCATCAACTTGGCGACATCGGCGCGGTAGGGCCGGCGGCCGCGCACGCCGGACCGGACCCGTTCATAGGTGGCGATCGCCGCGTGCCCACCATCGAGCGGCAGCAGCGGAATCAGGTTCAGCAAACCAACCGAGATGTTGATGACGGCCAGCCAGGCTATGCGACTGGCCAGATCGAATTCCTCGCTACCGGCAATCCGCACGACCCCGACCAACGACACGGGGCGCTGAGCCTCGTCGCTGGTCATGTCCACTTCCTTCGAGCCTTGGAACATCAGGCTCCCCAAATTCGCCAGACGATCGGGCGAGAAGATCCGTGGGATCAACGACAGCGACGTCTTGGACACCTCGCCGAACGGCTCGAGCGCGCGGAGCGGGCTCACCCGCTCGACGCCGGCAAAATCGGCCCCGACACCGAGGAATCCGACGGTGCCGCCCGCATCGGTGGGTACTTCGGCGAGCCTCACCGTCACGGTTTCGGTCCCACCCGAGGCCTTGCGGACATCGAGGGTGACGTCCTCGCCACCGCGGGGCATGAGCTCATCGCGCAGCAATCCGAACGTCGGCGTGGGAATGCCGTCGACCGCCGTCACGGTGTCACCGACCTCCAGTCCGGCCACGACAGCCGGGGTCTCACCGGTCTCGAGACGGGAAATGGTTCGGATGGACCACGCAGAGTCGACGTCGGCCACCCCGACCACGCTGAACGCCACGACAAACAGCACGATCGCTTGGAGGAAGTGCATCATCGAGCCGGCGGTGATGACCAACATCCGACGGGGATAGGACTTGTTCATGTAGGCCCGGGGAGCATCGGCGGGGTCCTCGACCGGGTCGAGGTTGTTCATGCCCACGATGCGCACGAATGCACCGGCCGGGATCGCGCGCAAGCCGTACTCGACTTCGCCGCGGCGAATGGACCAGATTCTCGGTCCCATGCCGAGGAAGAACTGGGTGACCTTCATCCCCGTCCACCGGGCCGTCAGGAAATGGCCGAGTTCGTGGAGAAAGATCATCACGACCAGCCCGATGACGAAGACGACCATGGCCGGACCGCCGAACCGCCAGAGCACGACCAGCAGACCAACCAGGATCAGCAGGCCGAGGGGGTTGTTCTGCTCCTCGCCCGCCGCTCGCTCGGAGGGCTCACGCATGAACCATGCGGTCTTGGTGTCGTCTTCGGTGGTCAAGGTCGTCCGGGCTTCC
>JAHECQ010000379.1 GCA_024641625.1 Acidimicrobiales bacterium
GCCAGGCCAGGTCGGCATCGGGCCACTCGACGACCGAAACCCTCGCCCCTCGTTCCAGTACGTCGAAACCGCTGTCGGTCAGCATCTTTTCGGCGACTCCGGGGGTGGCAATGTTGTTCAATCGCTTCATGCTTCCGAAGTGTTGCTCGGGGGAGTTGCGGGCGAACGCCTTGAAGCAGCCGCGGAGATCGTTGGGTGTCCCGGCGCCCCAGAAGCTGATGCCCATCGTTCCGCCGGGACGCAGAACCCGGTGGGCCTCGACGAGCGACGCCTCGCATCCACCCCAGACTCCGTTGATCGAAATCACGGTGTCGAAACTTGCGTCGTCCCAGGGCAGCTCGAACATCGAGCCGAGCCGCAGGTCCGAGTCGGGATTGCGGTCGCGAGCGATCTCGACCAGCGACTCCGCGGCATCGATGCCGGCCGTGTCCGCTCCGAGCCCGCCGGCCAGCCGCAGTGCGAGGCCGGCCCCGCAGGCCATGTCGAGGAGGCGGACGCCTTCCGAGACACCGACCCTGCCGAAGATCGCAAGAATCACATCCAGCGCGTAGTGCTCGTAGAGGTAGGCCCAGTCGTTGGCCGAATGACCCCAGGCATCGCCTGCCTCGCGCCAGTCGTGGGTCTTGTGCTCTTCGGTCTTGTCCTCCTGAGCGGAGGACTCGGTGCGATCGGTCATGCTCCGGATCATCGGCGGCAAGTCATCTCGAAGTCCTGAAGAGGACCTGAAGATGGGCTGACCTTTGACTTCAGGCAATCGTCACGCACCCTCCAAGACCTCACGCCGCGCTTGGTCGACAGTGATGGACGTCTCACACCCACCCGACACGGGTCGAACCAGAAGGACTCCCATGACCACCACCGAAACCCCAGCACACGACAATGGCGTCAACGTCGAAGCGCTTCTCGGCGCTCGTTCAGCGCTCACCGATGCACCGGAGGCCGCCAAGTTCCAGTGGCGGGCCAGCAATGAATGGGTGAACGGCACCCACAGTCGCACGACCCTGAGCGGCTTCTCCGGCCTGGGCCAGGAGCATGCTCATCGCCAGGCCTACACCATCGATGCCGATCACCCGGAGATCTTCGCTTCGGAGGACAACGGGGCGACACCTACCGAAATCGTGTTGGCGGCACTGGCCGGCTGTCTCACCGCCGGCGTTGCCACCGTCGCCACCCACCGTGGCGTGCATCTCCGCTCGGTCACCGCAACCCTCGAAGGCAGCATGGACCTACAGGGGATCCTGGGAATCGACGGCGACGTCCGCAATGGATTCGATGGCATCAAGGTCACCTACCAGATCGACGCCGACGCCTCCAAGGCCGACATCGAGGCGATCGTGGCCCAGTCACAGAAGCGATCGGCGGTCTTCGACATCATCGCGAACCCGACCTCCATCCAGGTCGAGGTCGTCTGAGGCGGATGATGCGCACAGCAGTCGTGGTCATCGGGGCCGGTCAAGCCGGGTTGGCCATGAGCCACCATCTCACCGGTCGGGGGATCGACCATGTCGTCCTCGACCGGGGGGAAGTGGCCAACTCATGGAGAACCGAACGCTGGGACTCGCTGCGGCTTCTCACGCCCAACTGGATGACTCGGCTCCCCGGTCATCGTTACCAGGGCCCCGACCCTGACGGTTTCATGACCAAGGACGAGACCATCTCATTCCTCAGCGGGTACGGACAGAGTTTCTCTGCGCCGGTGTGCACCCAGGTCACGGTCGAGCAGGTCAGCGCCCGACCCAGCGGCTTCGAGGTGCAGACCGATCAGGGCACCTGGTCGTGCGACGCAGTCGTCGCGGCGACCGGAGCCTCGAGCGAGCCGCGCCTTCCGGCAGTGGCGGCAGGCCTTCCCAGCCGAATCGAACAGCTCACCGCGCTCGAGTACCGCAATCCGGGTCAACTCGGCGATGGCGAGGTGCTCGTGGTCGGCGCGTCGGCATCAGGGGCACAGATCGCCGATGAGCTGCAGCGGGCCGGGAAACCCGTGACCCTCGCGGTCGGCGAACACGTTCGATTGCCGCGGGCCTATCGCGGACGCGACATCCACTGGTGGATGGACACGATCGGCCAGCTCGACGAGCGCTACGACGAGGTCGACGACATCAACCGCGCTCGACGTCTGCCGTCGCTCCAGCTCGTGGGGAGCCCGGAGCGCCGAACGCTCGACATCAACGCCCTCAGTGCGGCAGGGGTGGGCGTGGTCGGCAAGCTCATGCAGATCGCCGGGCCCAAGGCCCAGTTCTCCGGAGCCCTCACCAACCTCGTGGCCAACGCCGATCTGAAGCAGAATCGGCTCCTGGATCGGATCGACGAATTCGCCACCGAACAGGCGCTCGACACAGAACTCGGCGAGTCGACTCGGCCTGACCCGACCAGGCTGGGCGCAGTTCCGACCGAGCTCGAGTTGGCCCGATTCGAGTCCATCGTCTGGGCGACCGGGTACCGGCCGAACTACTCGTGGCTCGATCCTGCAGCGTTCGACCGACGAGGACGGGTGGACCATGACGGTGGAGTCTGTTCCCTCCCGGGTCTGTACCTCCTGGGTCTGCCTTTCCTGCGACGGCGCAAGTCGAGCTTCATCGACGGAGTCGGCCCGGATGCAGCCGACATGGTCAGTCACCTGCACGCGCATCTGGACCAGCGAACCCGGGCGTGAGGCGTGATCGGGTAGCGGTGCGAGCTCAGCCGTCGACCGAGCGTCCGAGCAACGCGTTGCGGGTCCGATCGATGATGGTGGCAACCGGCAATGACGCGCCCAGCGCTCGGTGTTCCTCTGTTTGTTCGACACCGAGCCGGGCGGTGAGCGATTCACGCGTCTCGAACGCGAGCGCTCGAAGGGTCGTCATGACGGGCGGGCCACCCAATGTGGTACGGGCCTCGATTGCCCCCAGCACCTGGGCCGTAGCCACGTGCTGGCCGATGCGATCAAGCGCAACCAGACAGCGTGACAACGTGTGCCACTGTTGCGCCCATTCGCCGGCCCTGAACCACGTGTCGACCACTTCGGCCAGGCCCCGGCATCCCTGATCCACGTTCCCCTGGTGCACCAGCAGGGCACTTGCCTCGGTGAGAGCGAACGCGCTCATCCAGCGGTTGCCGACCGAGCGGGCCAACCGATCGGCGGTCGCGAAGGCTTCGAGGGCGGCGGCATCGTCATTGTCGGTGGCGAACCCCACGGCGACCCATGCCAAGGCCAAATCGGTGGGGCTTCCCGTTCGACGCGCTGCCTCACGGGCCCGAGCGATGAGGCGTTGGGCCTCTTCGTAACGCCCCAAAGAGCTGCAGGCCACCGAGGTCATGTAGGTGGCATGGGCGATCCGTGATCGATCTCCGGATTCTTCCGCCAGATCGATCATCCGAGCCCCCTCCACCAAGCCCTCCTCGATTCGCCCAGTGGCGTACTCGACATTGGCCAAGACCCGCTCCACCAGGCCCGCCGAAGGTATTCCTGCTGCGATCTCGGCGTTCCTGGCCAGGTGAGCCAGGGCCATCGCCGCCTCGAACTCGCCACGGACCCAGGCTCCGTAGGCACGTACGCCGGTCACGACGGGGTAGAGGGGGTGATCTGTTCCGCCGGTGAACCCCTCGATCGAGTCGGCCCAGGCGAACACCTCGTACCGCAGCGTGCGCATCGCGTACTCGCGGATCGAGCCGATCAACCCGAAGGCCGTGTCGAAGTCGTCGATCTGGAGGGCAAAGCGGTGGGCCGAACGCAGGTCGGCAAACGACCGGTCCGCGCGCAGCACGGCATCGTGCTCGTGGGCGGTCGCGAGATCGGCCTCGACCGACCTCGCCAGGTTGGCGAATTGGCGGGCGTGAGCTGCGAACAGCTGGACGCTCTCCTGGTCGCCGAGGCGGCTCCGCCCGTACTCGCGGAACGTCTCCAACATCTCGTACCGGGTGCCGCCGCGGGTCGGACGCCTCACTGCGAGCATCGATTGGCGAGCCAGCTGAGTCAGCAGATCGAGCACGTCCTCACCGTTACAGATCGACTCTGCGGCACCGAGGTCGAACTGACCGGCGAACACGGCGAGCGACTTGAACAACTGTTGCTCGTCGTCGTTCAGAAGGTCGTAGGACCAGCTGACGGCATCGTGGAGGGTTTGATGTCGCGGCTCGGCGCCCCGCCGGACGCCCTTGAGAAGACGGAACCGCTCGTCGAGCCGGCGAGCAATCTCGTTGACATCGATTGCGCTGGCCCGCGAGGCCGCCAGCTCGATGGCCAGTGGAATGCCGTCGAGTCGTCGACAGATCTCGATCACCGCGGGGGCAGTGTTG
>JAHECQ010000380.1 GCA_024641625.1 Acidimicrobiales bacterium
GCTGTTCAACCGCGGCCCACTGCTGTACAAGCAGCCGCGGGTCGGCCGTCGGGGCGTGGAGTTCAACACCTTGAAGTTCCGCACCATGCGCGACGACGCGTCGGTTCCCTCGACCTGGACCGGCGTGGACGATCCGCGCGTCACCCCGCTCGGTCGGGTGCTTCGCCGCGGACATCTCGATGAGCTCCCCCAGCTGATCAACATCATCCGCGGTGATCTTGCGGTGGTCGGCCCGCGCCCCGAGCAGCCGCACTATGTCGAGGAGCTCCAAGCGAAGCTTCCGTTCTACGAGTCGCGCTTGCTCGTTCGACCGGGTCTCACCGGATGGGCGCAGGTGAAGTTCGGGTATGCCTCCAGCGAGGCCGACGCGTTGGAGAAGCTCCAATACGACCTCTTCTACCTCCGACGCCAGAACGTCAGCATGGACATGCGGATCATGATTCGCACGGCACGCCATCTGTTCCGACGGGGTGGGCGCTGATCGCGCTCGTACCTGTGTCACTCCCAGGGGGAGATGACGTGCATGCCCAACTCGGCCGCCGCAGGAATCTGCTGGCGTTCGAAGGTCAGGTAGCGAAATGGGCGGGGCAGACGGTCGGCTGCTGCCAGGTGAAGGGCGTCCACCATGCTGAGTCCGAACCGGGCTCCGATCTCGGTGGCCCGAGCCAGACAACGGGAGTCGACCGGCACCTGCCAGAATGCTTCCCAGTCGTCGCGCACCATCGACCAGAACCGGTCACGGTCGGCCGGCCCGGAGGCGGCGTGGACCAACGCAAGCTGGACCTCGCTGCGGGCAAGCGCGGAGACGATCCACTCGGTGGCCGTTGCCATGGTCTCGACCACGAGCGGACGCTGCGGATCGGCGACGTAGCGTCGCAACAACGCCGACGAGTCGACGAAGAGCAGTGAGGTGGTCATCGGCCGCGCACGGGATCGAGGAGCCGATTGGTGCGCACGTCGGCCGGCATGGGTTGGGGGCGAGGAGCCGCAGGACGGTCGTGGCGATGCGGTGGCTCGACGAGTCCGGCTCCGGCGAGGTCCCAGAGGCTGACGGCGCCGGCCGGGGTCAGCGGTCCGAGCTGGGCGACCGGATGGCCATCGATCGTGACCACGACCCGTTCGCCATGCCGTGCTCGGCGAAGTATCGCGGCGACGTTGTTGCGAAGCTCGCGGACCCCGACGGTGGGGACCCCTTCCTGGCCGGTCAAGTCCATCCCCTCAGGGTAGACGTGGTGTAGTACGTGTGTACACAAGGGCGATTGTGAACCCCGTTGCCGATCCCTAGATTGTCGGCATGAACTTTGCTTTCACCGAGGAACAAGAACAGCTCCGCAGCTTCGTGCGATCCTTCATGGAGGACAAGTCCTCCGAGGCCACGGTCCGCGAGCTCATGGACACCGAGGCCGGCTACGACCAGTCCGTCTGGAAGCAGATGGCCGAGCAGATGGGACTGCAGAGCCTGATCATCCCCGAGGAGTTCGGCGGCCAGGGCTTCACCTTCGTCGAACTCGGTGTGGTTCTGGAAGAGATGGGCCGTGCGCTGCTGTGCGCTCCCTTCTTCTCCGGCCAGCTCGCCACGTTGGCACTGCTGCACTCGGGCGACGATGCCGCCAAGGCCGAATACCTCCCGGGCATTGCCTCGGGCGAAACCATTGCCACCTTGGCCTACACCGAGGAGAACGGGAAGTGGGATGAATCGGCGGTCACGGCCACCGCTGATGCCTCGGGCAAGATCACCGGCACCAAGAGCTTCGTCATCGACGGCCACACGGCCGACTTGCTCATCGTGGCCGCGCGCAGTGCGGCCGGTGTCAGCCTCTACGCGGTCGATGGCAACGGGGCCGGCGTCACCCGCACGCCGCTGTCCACCATGGACCAGACCCGCAAGCAGGCCAAGATCGAACTCAATGGCGCCGAGGGCAAGCTGATCGGTGTCGACGGCGGCGGTTGGGCCACGCTCAACACCGTGCTCGACCTGGCGGCCATCGCGTTGGCCGCCGAGCAGGTCGGTGGCGCACAGTTCGTGCTCGAGATGGCCGTCCAGTACGCCAAGGATCGCGTACAGTTCGGCCGCCCCATCGGTTCGTTCCAGGCCATCAAGCACAAGTGTGCCGACATGTTGCTCGAGGTCGAGTCGGCCAAGTCGGCCGCCTACTACGGTCTGTGGTGCGCCGCAGAGATGAACGACGAGCTGCCGGCCACGGCCTCGCTGGCCAAGGCCTACTGCTCCGAGGCCTACTTCCACGCCGCAGCCGAGAACATCCAGATCCACGGTGGTATCGGCTTCACCTGGGAACACCCTGCTCACCTGTACTTCAAGCGGGCCAAGAGTTCCGAGCTGATGTTCGGTGATCCCGCCTACCATCGCGAGCTCCTGGCACAGCGGATCGGCCTCTGATTGCGTATCTGATTCTCGCCGCGGCTGCGATCGCGGTGGTGGTCGTTGGGCTGCTCATGGTTGGTTGGGCTGTGGCCAAAACCAGTGAGCAGCCCGATCAGATCGTGATCGATGCCCACGAGGCGATCGACTTCTGCGCCGAAGCGTTGCCCATCGAGGTCAGCTCGGTCCTCAGCTACGAGGATCTTCGCCGCATCCTGCGCCTGCACCTCGAATGGATCCAGGCGTTTCATTGGTCGCCGGAGGGCATTGCCCGAGACGGGGTGGATGGTCCCATCGTCTTCGAGGAGTTCGAGGCCGTCGATTACATCCTCGAACGAGCTGACGTGAATGGCTTCGAGGTCGATCGGCAGCATGTTGCCGCCGTCGTGGACGTGCATTCTTCGTACCTCCAGGTGATGGGAGCGATTCACCTGGGCGACCCCGAGACCGTGGCCATCGATCTCCAGGATTTGCCGCTGCTGCCGGCGATCGGGACGGACGGGGAACGTCCGATATTGCCTTTTGTCCCGGAGGAAGCTGTGGCAGACTTTCCCCACCAAGAGGAAGGAGGTGGTCCAACTGCATAGCAAACGATTCGGGACCTTGGAGGTGGCTGGCCGCTAGCGGGCAGCTGGACCACTGGTGAGAACCAGCCGGTCACCCCTGGTCGTCGGGATGGGTGCGTCCCACTCGTCATGTTCAACCGGCCGACCAGGTCCCCAGCACAAGAAGTCAACGGGCACGGGGGCAGCTTCGGCTGCTCCCGTCTCGCGTGTAGGCTCTGAGCCGTGAAGCGCCCAACCAAGTTCGAGCATTTCCGCTACGTCGGTGACAAGCGCAGCCTGGTCGTCTACGACGTCGACGCGTTGACCGACGAGTCGATCATCGACGAGCTGATGGCGGCAGGCACCTACCTCTGTTTCGGCCCCGACACCCTGGCCGAGGCCCGCAACCGAGGCTTCAAGCCGTTCAAGGGCAACGGCGCTGGCTGAGGAACTGCGTATCCCCTCAACCGATGGTGTGACGCTCGAAGGCTTCCTGGCGCGCCCACCGTCGAGTCATGTCCCATTGCCGGGTGTGCTGTTGTTGCACGGTTTTCCCTCGGGTGCGGTGTGGGCCGAGCACATCGGCTCCGATCTTCCCGAGTTGGCCACCCGGATCGCCGATGAGATGGGGTTCGCAGCGCTCGCCGTTCGCCTCCGCGGCTGTGGGACCTCGACCGGAGATTTCAGCTTGGGATCGTGGATCGCCGACGTTCGCTCCAGCCTGGATCACTTCCGATCGATGGTACCCCTGACGGGTCTGTGGATCTGCGGATTCGGCACCGGTGGAACGGTCGGCTTGGTGGCTGCGGCCGATGACGAGAAGGTGTCGGGCGTTGCGCTCGCCGGCTCGCCCGCCGACTTCGACGACTGGGCAGAGAACGATGCCCGCCTGTTGGCCCATGCCCACCAGGTCGGCGTGATCAAGACGGCTGCCTACCCGCCCGACCTCGCCCGCTGGTCGTCAGAATTCCGGTCGATCAACGCGGTGCACGCGGCGGAGCGGTTGGCGCCCCGCTCGCTCTTCTTGTTGCACGGCGCGAACGACGACATCGTGCCACAACTCGATGCACGGCTGTTGGCCGATGCCCATGGCGCAGGCGAGCTCCGAGTCCTCGCCGGGGCAGGGCATCAGCTCCGCCACGATCCCCGGGCGGTGGCCATCTTGTTGGGCTGGCTGGGACGATCCAGCTCCGAGCTCGACTGAACCGAGGACCACCGTCGAGGAATCAATCGGTCTTGGTCTTGCCCAGCGCCTTCTGTTGCTTGCGCCAGGCGCGCAGCCTGGCCAGATCCTCAGGTCCACCGATGTCGGCGACCGAGCGCGGGAGTCCATCGGCGAAGACGCCG
>JAHECQ010000381.1 GCA_024641625.1 Acidimicrobiales bacterium
GTTGGAGCCCTCGGGCGACCTCGAGCTTGTGGCCGGATTCGACCCGGATGACAGTGGCGCCGTAATCGGCCAGGACCCGAGTCGTGGCCGGGCCGGCCATGGCCCACATGAAGTCCAACACCTTCACTCCCTCGAGCGGCGCCCGTCGGCGGCCGTCGGCTGCCGCTCCCTCAGCCGTGACCGTCGGCGAGCCCGGCATGCGGCCCGCTTCGGCCAGCACCTCGGTGGTGTGCTGGCCCAGCCGGGGCGGCGGACCGAGCGGCGCCAATGGGGTCGCAGTGCATTTGGATATCGCGCCATTGAACACAACAGGACCCTCGACCTGTTCAAGGTCCAGGGTCTCCCAGTACTCACGGGAGGCCAGCTGGGGGGAGTGGGCCACGTCCTCGATGGTGGTGACCGGGGCGATCAGCAGTCGCCGTGCCAGCGCGCCCTCGAGCAGTTCGGCCTTTGTCTTGGTGGCCAGCCACGCCACGAGGGCTGCCTTCGCCCGGTCGAAGGTCTCCATTTCCTCGGTGCCCTCATCGACCTGCACGGCGAAGTCGACCCAGTTGCGATCCCGCAGCCAATCGTCACAGAAGCCGTCCTCGTGGACCCACGCCATCAGGCGGGCCGAGAACGGACCGATCGAGGTTCCGAACAGGAAGGCAATGGTGACGTAGCCATCGGCGCAGGGCCAGACGAGGCGAATGTCGAACGGTGGCATCTTCACCCCTCCGGCGATCCGCTGCACCATCGGTGCTCCCAGCGGCGCCGACAGGACGGTCGCCTGGGTGGCTTGAAGCACCGATGCCTGGACCGAGATATCGACGTGCTGGCCCCGCCCGCTGTGGCGGCGCTCGAAGAGCGCTATCAGGGCTGCTCCGGCGGCATCGCCCGCGGCGTGGTGATAGGCCTGGGGCAGACTGATCCGCAGCGGGGCGCGGTCCTCGTCGCCGGTGAGCGAAGCGTAGCCGCCGGCGGCCATGAGCGTGATCTCACTGTGGGCGTAGCCCGCCTTTGGCCCTTGTTGGCCAAAAGCGGTGATCGAGACATGGACGAGGCCGGGATTGACCTCGGACAAGTCCTCGGGACTCAAGCCAAGGGTGGCCAGCTCACCAGGCGGGGCCGACTCGAGCAGCACATCAGCGCTGCGGACCAGGCTCTTGAACCGTTCCCGGTCGATCTCGGAGTCCACCAGATCCAGCACCACCGAACGTTTGCCCCGATTGAACGCCCAATGGTTCAGCGACCGCTCCGGGTCCACGATGTCGCCGGCAAACGGGGCCAGATGCCGGGCGCGCTGACCTTGCGGCGGTTCGACCGCGACCACGTCGGCCCCCAGCTGAGCCAGGAGTAGACCGGCGTAATGGCCACGGTCATCGGTCAGGTCGAGGACGCGGTACGGCGACAGCATCGATTTGGTCTCCTCGTAGCTGGAGGGGCGAGTGCCGTCATGCTCCTCGGCCACCTTCGCGCTGTCAATTGTGAGCAACACCGCTCGCTTCAGGACGGAACGAAGACATCCCTGATCCGACGATCGGCCGCCACCCATGCCTATCGTCGCTCGATGAGCCTGGTCAGCGATCTCCGATATGAAGTCAGGGAGCCGAACGCGATCCAGCGCGTCGTTCAGATGGCCGCCACCGGTAGGCCCGGTTCCTGGTTCTTCCAGCGCACCCTCTATCGGCTCGACAAAGGTCTGTTCCGCCTGACGAATGGCCGATTGACGGTCCCGGGCTTGATGGCCGGACTCCCGATCATCATGCTGACCACGACCGGCGCCAAGACCGGCAAGCTACGCACGATGCCCCTCTTGGGTGTTCCAATGGACGCCCAGTTGGCCCTCATCGGGTCGAACTACGGGCAGAGGTCAACGCCAGGATGGGTGTTCAACCTCCTCGCCCACCCCGATGCCACGGTCACGCATGGCTCAGCATCAGTCGAAGTCACGGCTCGCTCTGCCACCGAGTCAGAGATCGAGCGAGCTTTCGAAGCCGGCGCTGCGCTCTACGGCGGCTTCTCGACGTACCGCGAGCGTGCCGCTCACCGCAAGATCGAGGTGTTCATCCTCGAACCACGACAGCCGAGAATGGATCGCGTTGCGACCTGAGGACTCGCTCAAGCTTCAGACCACGGTGAGCTGGGCCGCGAGGTTGATCGTCGCGATCGGAGGCTCCTCCTGCGAACGAACACCGTGACCGGTCCCCTCGAGCGCCAACCGCATTCCCTCGGTACCGAACCTCCGAGTTCCGACATTCGTCTCGAATTCCGCCGCCGCGACCTGCGACAGCTCTCCCTGCAGAAGCGGGATACCTTCGTTCGGGGCGATGACCGTCAGGACGTCTCGAAGTCGCATCGAATAGCGCGCCACGACCGGTCCATCGCGGAAGGTGTCCGGGTAGGCGAAGTCGGCACCAGGCGACTCGTTGAGGTGGACCTCCAACTCCCCCAACCCATCGAGCACGAACACGTTCGCCCGCACGGTGCGGCTCTGCAGCATCACCTCGCCATAGATCGTCAAGCGCGCGGATTCCTCGGAGTGCTCGGTGACGTGCGCCGGGTCGGCGAAGAGCCACTCGGCGTCCAGCCCGGGCACCCCCGTGACGAAACCCAGCCCCTGGAAGGACTCGCCGTTCTGCAGGATCTGCCCGACGAACTCGAACGCCGGCGTCCCGCTACTTCCCCCCGCGACCAGCTTCTCGTCACGATCGTCGTCGTCCGCGCAGGCAGCGGCCGGAAGCACGACTCCGGCGCTCAGTGCCGCACCGATCATTGCCGTCTTGCCCACCGAGGTGATCAAACTGCGACGACTCACCCCTTCGGGCGCCTCGGCCGATGGTTGCTCGCCCTGGCTGCGCTGGTCCATGCACTCGCCTCCTTCTCGGGAGACCCCGATCGTCCGAACGACTGTAGGACGCGAGAACCAGGATGTCGAACAAGACGATGTCGAACAAGCGATGTCGACGGGCTGCTGAACGCAACGACGCCGCGTCAGGACGAAGCCCCGGGCTCGTCCCGGGACGCGACCTCGACGGTGGTCGAATCGCCCCACTTCCGAGTCAGTCCGGGCATGGCGGCACGACCCTCGCACAAGAACGGAACACGCTCCTCACCCCAGTGGAGCGCGGCCGGGCCGAGGATGGATACGGAGAAGCCCAGCTCCCTGAAGAGCTCGGTCAGGCGCGGCGGGGTCGCTCCGAGTGCACTCGAGAACCCCCGGGAGCGCATCGACTGCCATCCCTGCGCTGCGAGGCCCATCAGCAGCGCGTGGTCGGCGCCTCGGTGCGAAGCTGCCACCACCACCCGCCCCCAGTCGACCATGTCGGCCGCACCCGGCACGGTGACACCAAACGTCGCCTCGACCGGCAGCAAGCATCCGGGCGTCGGCAGGACGAGGCGACAGGTCGCAACAGGAGTCCGACCATCCCACCCGACAATGTGAATCGCCCGCTCGTCGTACGCGTCGACCTCGAGACCGTCGGGAAAGCCGCCCGGATCGGCCATTCCCCTCTCGACCACCGCCTCGTAGCGCAGCCGGAACCCGGCGCGGCGCTCGTCCTCATCGGCGACCTCGGTGAAACGCAACGGTGAGAGGCCGGCCAGGAGGTCTTGGGCAAGCGCGTCCCCCAATGCGAGCAGATCGGTGGTTTCGTCATCCACTGCGTGCCCCTCCCCGGTCATGGGCAAAATACCGTACCCGGGGGGAGCCAGACCACGGGCATGGCCACCCGATTGCGGACGATGGAGATTCCTGACTCGGGAGTTCGCAGACAACGCCCGTCGGATGTGCTTCAGCCCCTGACCATGTGGGATGCTGCGAGTAATCGCCGCTGTTGAAGGGGCCGCTGGAGGGAAAGTCGTGCGAGTTGTGCGTCTTGTTGGCATTGGCCTCGCAGTTCTTGGACTGACGGTCCTTCCCATACCGGCGCCGGTCGAGGCGTCGGTTCCTGGGCTCGGCTTCACCCTGACCGGCTGCGAGGGCCACAGCGACAGTGTCGCCCGCCTCTACACCGCCGGCCTTGGCCGCATTCCCGAGCGGGGCGGCTTCGAATTCTGGATGGTCGAATACACGACCGGCCGCTGGAACCTCCCGCGTATGGCGTCCTTCTTCACCGAAAGCACCGAGTTCAACACCAGCTACGGCGCCCTCAGCCAGGACGGCTTCATCCGTCAGATCTACCGCAACGTCCTTGGACGCGAAGGTGAAGACGGCGGGGTCACCTTCTGGAACAGCCAGATGAGCGCCGGCATGGACCGCGGCACCCTCCTCCTACGGTTCTCCGAGTCGC
>JAHECQ010000035.1 GCA_024641625.1 Acidimicrobiales bacterium
CATGGAACGAGACCATTCGCGGCTGACCCACCGACACCTCGAACCAACCTCGAACCAACCTCAAACCGTGTGCAGCTGACACCGCACCACGCCACGAAACTGCACACGGTTGAAGACACACCTCGAACCAACCTCAAACCGTGTGCAGCTGACACCGCACCACGCCACGAAACTGCACACGGTTTGAGGATTGGCGGGGTTCCCCGCTGACGGCACTCAGCTGTGACGGCAACGGCGGTAGCGTCGAGGAATGACCGACACCACGGACGCCGCCACACCGAAGACCATCCTCATCACCGGCGCAGGAAGCGGTTTCGGGCGAGGCGCGGCGCTGGCGTTGGCCGATCTCGGACACCGGGTGATCGGCGGCGCCATCGATCAGGCAGAAGCCGACGATCTCACCGCGGCCCACCCCAATCTCACCGGACGCAAGCTCGACATCACCGACGCCGCCGACGTGGCCGCCGCCGGAGAACTCGAGGTCGACGTCCTGCTCAACAACGCCGGCCGCGGGCAGTTGGGACCGCTGGCCGATGTCGATCTCGATCTCGTCCGCCAGGTGTTCGAAGTCAACGTCTTCGGCACGCTGCGCATCACCCAGGCCATGATTGCCGGCATGAAGCGCCGCGGGAGTGGCCGCATCGTCACGGTCTCCTCGATTGCGGGCGTGTCGAGCGGCGCCCTTTCGGGCCCCTACGCCATGACGAAGCACGCGCTCGAGGCGTTCAGCAAGTCGTTGCGAGCCGAGATGGAGCCCTATGGCATCGAGGTCTGCAAGCTCAACCCTGGGCCCTATGCCACCGGCTTCAACGATGCCATGGTCGAAGGGGTCGACGAACAGCTCGCCCCCGCCGGCGGCGAAGTCGAGCTTGCCCTGGCCGCCGGCACTCGCACCCGGATGTTGGGCAATCAGGCCGACCCCCAGGAAGTGGTCGACACGATGGTCTGGCTCTGCACCGCCGACGAGGTCCCATTCGAGACGTTCAAGCCCGATGGCATCCTGGAGCGCTACGGCATCACGCGCTGAGCAGTCGCCTCACGCGATGAACCGGGCCACGTGGGCCATACCGTCTCGGATGGTGGCGATGTCGGAGCTGTTGGTCATGACGATCAGCTGATCGGCTCCCGCTTCGGCCCACGCGTCAACCGCCGCCTGGTCGTCCAGGACACTCACATCCACCCGGGGAGCGATCACCAGATCGGTCCGGCTGCGACCTTCGGCCTCGAGCGCTTCGATCATTCGAGGCAAGCGCTTGCGTAGCCCGCCGAGCGAGGTGAGCGGATGCCATGCGTGGGCGAAACGGGCGGTTCGACGGCGAGCCGGGCCACCCGACCCGCCGATCCAGAGCTCCAACGGCGATGGTCCGCCCGGATGCTGGGCCGGCTTCGGCGCCGCCACTGCGTCGCTCAGGTCGAAGTACGTACCGTGGAAGGTGGCCGGGCCCGGGGTCCACAATGCCAGCATCACCTCGATGAACTCGTCGGACCACGGACCCCGATCGTCGTATCGCACGCCCAGGACCTCGTTCTCCTCCGGGAGGCTCCCCACGCCGAGACCGGCGATCACCCGGCCACCGCTCAGCTGATCGATGGTGGCGAGCGTCTTGGCCAGGGACATCGGATGCAGGTACGGCATCACCAGCACCGACGTACCGAGTCGGACGGTCGACGTACGAGCGGCGGCCCACGTGAGCACGGTGAGCGCGTCGTAGTACGGACGGTCACCAAGCCGATCGGCGATGTAGCCGATGTTGATGACATGGTGGTTCACCCACACCGAATCGAAGCCACGTTCCTCCGCTTCGACCGCGATGTCGATGACCGGGCCGGGATCTGGGAGCCCATAGTTGTTGGGCATGACGAAACCGAACTTCATGACGACCCCTCGTGTCTTCGCTCTGACCGGCAGCTGACGCCGGAGCTGTCGGCTGTCGTGCCGACAGGCGGTGAGGTTAGTGTCAACGGATGGCTTCACCCAAGAACGCAGGCCGACCCGACAAGGCCCTCCTTCCACTGGACGACGTGACAATCGTGTCGATCGACAGCTGGATGGCCTCGCCCTCGGCCGGCGCGATCCTCGCCGACATGGGCGCCAAGGTGATCAAGGTCGAGCCGCTGCGGGGCGACCCGATGCGCAACAACATGCGGCCTCCCAAATTGCCCGAGCCCCTCAAGGGCTACGACTACCAGTTCGATGTCGACAACCGCGGCAAGCGATCGATCTCGGTCGATCTCGAGGCACCCGACGGAGCAGCCATCGTGCATCGGCTGTGTGAGACCGCCGACGTGTTCATGTGCAACCTCCTGGTGCACCGCCAGGCGAAGTTCGGCCTCGACCCGGCATCGCTGCTCGAGATCAACCCGCGAATCGTCCATGCCACGCTCACCGGCTACGGCACCACGGGCCCCGAAGCCTGGCGCCCCGGTTACGACGTCACTGCGTTCTTCGGCCGCTCGGGCATCTACGACGCCATGCGAGAAGGACCGGACGGTCCCGTTCCCATGGCTCGTCCGGCTCAGGGCGATCACACCACCGGTCTGTCGATGGTGGGCGCGATCCTGGCCGGGCTCCGCCTGGCCGAACGGACCGGTGAAGGCCAGATCGTCGAGACGTCGCTGTATGAAACCGCCGTGTGGACCCAGGCCACCGACTATGCCGTCACGGCCATGGACCGCGCCCCGCTGCCCCCTCGCGCTCGCCACAACATGATCATCGCCACCGCCAACCGATTTCCGTGCGGTGACGGCAAGTGGGTGGTCCTCAACATGCCGGAGGACGCCGCGTTCGGGAAACTGTGCCGCCTGATCGGCAAGGAGGAATGGCTCGACGACGAACGGTTCGGCGATATCCGTGGCCGATTCCGCAACATGCCCGAGATCGTCGATGGTATCGACGAAGCCCTCTCGGCCAAGGGCCGCGACGAGTGGGGCGAGATCTTCGACGCCAACGGCATCATCTGGGGTCCGGTGCTCGCGTTGCACGAGGTTGCGGAGGACCCACAAGCCGAGGCGCTTGGCATGTTCCCACCGATCGAACACCCCGAGATGGGGCCCTACCGGTCGGTTGCGATGCCCATGAAGTTCAAGACTGCCGAGGTCGGCCCGCGTTCGCCCGCTCCGTTGCTCGGCGAGCACACCGACGAGATCCTTTCCGAGACCGGCATGACCGAGGAGCAGATCACACAACTGCGCAGTGCCGGCATCATTCGCTGACGATCAGCCCAAGGAGACCCGGGGCTCTCGGTGATGAGGAGCGGGACGAACGCCGATCGACTGCAGGATCGCCGGCGCCAACTCGAGCAGATCAACGGGTTCCTCATCGAATGACGCCCGGGGGGCATTGGCCAGCAACACCGAGCCGAAGGGCATGTGCCGACCGGCGCGGTGCTCGTTGACCTCCAGCCACCGAAGGCCTACCTGAGCCGGGGTCAACAGACGGGCGGGTTGATCCGACGATGGAGCGAACGTGAGCCGCTCGGCCGCCTCGGGCAGGTGATAGGTGACGGTGACCGTGGACTGCGCCCGATCGATCCGAAGCGTTCGACCATCCAGCGTCACTGCCTGCAGACGCCGCTCCTCGGCGCGTGCGGTGTCGGTGTCGGCGAAGCGCAACGAGAGGTGGGGGACCATGGCATGGAGCAACTCGAAGGGAGCGACGACACCGAGCGCCGAGGCGAACCGGCCGGCGTCGTCGACCACCAACACCTGATCCTCGATCGAGTCGAGCGCTTCACCCCCGCGTTGGCCCATCGAGGTGACCACCAGCAAACGGCGATTCGTGGCCTGGCAGAAGGCCAACTGCTCGCCGAGAAATCTGTCGAAGGCATCCATCGCGGCCGGGATCTCATCGCGGAACCGCCCGATCCAGTCGTCATCGTAGGGATGGTCGACCCACTCGTTGGGGAACGACGCCGGCCAGTAGCGATGCATGGCTGCGGCCACATGGTTGGTGAAGAAGATCGCCAACGTCGGTTGATGTTTGCGCAGTTGCCTGGCGAAAGCGTCGCCCATCAGCAGGAACTGACCGGTACGCAGCCGTTCGCGGTTGATCTTGCCGGCCGCGACCAGCGTCGCCATCTGGCCGAGTTCGGCCATCGTCCTGAGCCTCGCCACCCGGGCAACTGCGCTCACCCCGGCTGCATAGGCACCGACCGGGAAGGTCGAACCGACGGCCCGCGAGTTGCCGCGAGTCATGTCGAGGTTGAACTGCTGCAGCCCGGAAAGGCTGGTGGGCAAGGTGTCGGCGTCGGTGGCGAACGCGTCGGGCAGGGCAAACCTCAGGCCGGGCTGCCCTCCCTGGGCCGAGAGCGGCGAACTGTGCAACGTGCCCGCGATGCCAACCGAGACATGCTGGGCTGCCAGTTGCCAATAGAGCGGGAACTCCGCGGGTTTCGGGTCGCCGTACCAGTAGATGCCGTGCTTCTCGTACCCGATGCCGGTGGCGAAGGTGGCCCACGTTTGCGAGGGGTAGAGCTCGCGGTCGGGTGATTCCTCGACGAAGGATTCGGTGGCATGGTGCCGGCGCAGGATCTCGGCGACAGTGGATCGGGGTCGCAGCCGGGAGTACCAGCGGAAGATGGACAGCGGAATCTCGTTGGCCTCGATGACCGTCAGTGGACTCGAAGAAGTGGCACCCATGAGTACTGAATCGGCATCGGGCACCAATTCATTGAGGGGATGGCCTCATCGAGGGGACGACGCAGAGGCATCGAGGGATCGGAACATCAGGCTGATGCGCGTGGTCGACCGGGCGACCTTGGGAACCGCGTGCTGCCAGAACGCCTGTGTCGTGCCGCCCATGACCAACAGGTCGCCGCGGCCGAACTCGAACTTGCGGGTCGCCGAGTGCACGCGCCCGGCAGAAGTCGCCGGATCCGCTCGATCGAACGGGTCGCCGAGCTCTCGAAGCAGGAACGGCCGACGCTCCCCGACCGCGACAATGGCCACGATCGAATCACCCGGGAACGGCACCCGATCGGGGTGGAAGGCCACGCTGTCGCCGCCATGACGGTACCAATTGGCGCCGACGCGTCCGAAGCGTCGGCCATAGTGCTGCTCGAACAATGACCGCAGCGCTGCCAGCTCGTCGAGCAGGCCGGAGCCGTCGTTGGCCCGATCGTCCTCGCCGTAGCTGCAGATGAGGCGAGGGACCTCGACGATGCGCTCGTACATGGGTCGACTGGCGCTGATCCACGGCAACCGGTCGCGCATCGTGGCAAACCAGGTGTCGGACCCTGGCAACCAGTCGGGCCGCCAGTCGAGCCAGGCGCCCCGGCCGAGATCGATGTGCTCGAGACCGCCGAAGCCGGCGGGGACGACTGCCTCGCCGCCGCACCATAAGCTGCCCTGAACGAACGACGGTGCCGGTTCGGGCGCTGGAGCAAAGTCGAACATACGTTCGCAGGCTAGGCAACGAGGAGTCAACATGCCACAGGCAACCGATCGATGGGGTCTCGATCTCACCATCGCCGAAGCTCCAGCTGCCGACACAGGGTTTGCCGACAGGACGGCCACCGGCCTCGAAGCTGCCTCGATGTCGGCCATTCAGGAGGAGCTGGTCACGGCTTACGTCACCTTCTCCCCCGACCTTCCCTCCAAGCTGGGCGCCGCCCTGGCCGATCCGCTCGTCCCGCTTGCTCGCCTCACCGCCGCCTACCTGCTGCTCCAGGCGCACACGACGGCCGATCACCGACGGGCCGCCGACCTGGCCGACAGCCTGACGCGCCAAGCGGCCTCGGACGCCGAGGCGCTCAACGATCGGGAACGGGCACATCTCGCCGTCTTGCGGCTCCTGATCGATGGACGGACCGATGCGGCCGCCGATGCCTTGGACGTGCTGCTGGCGCGTTGGCCCACCGACATGCTGGCACTTCGTCTCTCTCACTTCGTGCTGTTCAACCGCGGCCGCCTGGCCGACATGGTTCGTTCGGTCACCCGTTCGATCGCCGCCTGGGACGATCGGCCGTTTCGTTCGTACCTCGATGGCATGCATGCCTTCGCCCTCGAGGAGCTCGGCGAGTACCGACAAGCCGAACGACTCGGACGCGGTGCGGTCGAGGTCGACCGCACCGATCTCTGGTCGGTTCACTCGGTGGCCCACGTGCTCGAAATGGAAGCGCGAACCGAGGAGGGACTGACCTGGTTCGAGGGCCGAGACGACGATCTCGTCGGCGCGTTCGCCCGTCACCTGTGGTGGCATCGTGCCATCATCCATCTCCGCACCGGAGACCACGCCCGATTGCTCGAGCTGTACGACACCAGGATCCAACCGGGTCCGGCGCTCGACGGCCTGTCGCTGACCAACGCCATCGACGGACTGGCGCGGCTCGAGTTCGCCGGGGTGGACGTGGGCGACCGCTGGCTGGCGCTGGTCGATGCTGCGCGCCACCGGATCGGCTACCACGACCACCCCTTCAACGACAGTCACTTCGCCTACGCTCTGGCCCGGGCCGGCGCCCAGGAGTCCGCGGCCGACCTGCTCGCCGGCATGGCCGACTGGTGCGATCGCCCAACCACGGCCGCCGGTGTCCTCACCCGAGTCGGCCTCGACACCGCGAGGGCCATGGCTGCGCTCGGCCGCGACGACCGCGACACGGCCGTCTTGCTCCTCGAACGCGGCCGGGAGGATCGTTGGCAGCTCGGTGGCAGCCACGCGCAGCGCCGCTTGTTCGAACTGGCCGAGGACTTCGCCCGGAAGGGCTGACCCACGGCCACGCCGCCACCGGCCCACGCACTCCGACGGACACGGCCGCTCCGACCGTGCAGGTGTGCCCTCAGGCCCGGTTCCGATAGGCCTCGACGGTGTTCATCGGCGGCCGCTCTGCCAGATGCACCGGGCAAACGACACCATCGGCGTTGAAGAGCGGCGGAATCGGTTCAGGGAGGTCGAGCCCCGCCCGAGCGAGCACGACCGCGAGAATCTCCGACGCTTGTTCGGACAACGCCACCAACGGGCGATGCCGATGCACTCTGATCCCGAGGTCCACCTGGGCCATGCACTCCGTACCTCGAAGGCGCAAGGTGTCGATGAGCAGCGCGCTCTCGACCCCGTAGCTCTCGACGAACGGCAACTGCTCGAGCAGTTCACGAGTTGCCGCGCACTCACCACCCAAGGGCTGCTTGATGGTGGCCAACGGTGGGAAGAACATGGACAACAACGGCCGGGCGACCAACTCTGTCGTGCGTCCTCCACCTTGGCCCACCGCGTCGAGGGGGCGGACGTAATACCCCTTCACCATGGCGAGCCCAGGGTCGGCGAGCAACGGCGCGACCAAGCGGGTCACATAGCTCGAGGCAAAGCTTTCCAGGTCGGTGTCACACCAGACGATGATGTCTCCTCGACTGGCGGCGATGCTCTTCCACAGCACCTTGCCCTTGCCTGCACCCTTGGGCTCCTCGGGCAGGATGGAGGCGACGTCCAACACCTGGGCCCCGGCCGCCCGAGCCACTGCGGCGGTGGCGTCGGTCGAGCCGTCGTCCAGCACCAGCAGCTCGTCCACCAGCGAGGGACCTTCGCCCGACATCAACTCGGCGACGATGGCCTCGACGATCGGTCCGACGGTCGACGCTTCGTTCCGAGCGGGCAGGCAGACGGAAACGGTTCGCGAGCCCTTGACCTCGATCAGCTCGGCCACCGTCATCGTCGTCGGGGTGACGACTCGCACGGGTCCGTGCCCGCCGAGATCGAGCCCGCTCGAGCCGATCACACCGACCTCCGGCAACCGCGCAAGGCCGAATGGGATGCGCCGGCGCCGAGCGGTGGGTCCGGTAGGGTTCGCCCGCAATGAAACTGTTCGGTGTCATCAACGCGTCGCCCGATTCGCTGCACGAGGAGTCGATCGTTCGGACGCCATCCGATGCCGCTCGACGAGCTGAGTGGCTGTTGGAGCACGGCGTCTGGGGATTCGATCTCGGCGGGCAAGGCTCGACCTACGCCGCGTCGGAAACAACGGTGGACGAGGAGTGGTCCCGACTCGAACCCATCATTCCCGTACTGCTCGCCTACGGCGTACCGGTGAGCGTCGACACCTGGCGACCCGAAACCGCTCGACGAGCGCTGGACCTGGGAGTCGGTTGGCTGAATGCCGCCGACGGCCTCCAGAACCCGTCGATGATGGAGCTGGCGGCCGACTACGACTGTCCGGTGGTCCTCCCCTTCCTGTCGGGCCCGGACCCGCTCCGCATGGAGCAGGTGACCGATCATGACCCGATCGGGGTCCTTCTCGACTTCTTCGACAGGCTGCTCGCCGAGGCGGATGCATTCGGCATCCGTCAGAACATCGTCATCGACCCGGGCACCGGCTTTGCTCCCCACGATTGGCCGTGGGAGCAGCGCTACGTCTACCAGAAACAGGTGTACAGCCGGCTCGACCGGCTCAGGACCTACGGTCTTCCCCTCTACATCGCGCTGCCCTGGAAGGACACGGCGCAGCACGCCGAATTGCTCGACATCGTGATCGATGGTCGGCCCGAATATGGTCGATGCCACTACCCCGATCGGATCAATGCAGCCATCAGAGCTCGAGATCATCGACCCTGACCACGCCTCCGTCGGGCAGTCGGCGATCCCAGTCAGCGGGAAGTCGTTCCGGCACCAGGTCACTGAGGGGTTGCAGCACGAATCGTCGTTCCCACATCCGGGGATGCGGAACTGACAGGTGCCTGGACTCGATGGTTGCATCGTCCCACAGCAACACATCGAGATCGAGGGTTCGGGCACCCCAGCGCACGGCGCGCTCACGCCCCGCGCCGGCCTCGATGGCGAGGCACTGGTCGAGCAGTTCGAAGGGGTCCAGCTCGGTCTCGATTTCGACCACCATGTTCAGGTAGGGACCCTGCTCGGGTCCGCCCACGGGTGCCGTTTCGTACACGCCCGATGTGCGCAGTACCCCGGGGAGCTGCTTCACCGCGTATCGCAGATGCTCGCGGCGATCACCGAGGTTGGTGCCGATGGCCACATACGCCCGCACCTTGGGTCGGTTCGCACGGAACAGATCGGCACGGGTTCGACGAATCCAGATGCCGGTGGTGGCGACGTCCTCGGGGACCGGCGGACGCAACTTGCGCACCGTGACCTCGACGGCGTCCACCCGGGCCATCCCCAGGATCTCCTCGGCGATGCGGGACGCAACCTTCTCGAGCAACTCGGTGGTCTCGAGCTCGACGACCTTCGCCGCCAATGCCAACGCAGCTCCGTAGTTGACCGTTTGTTCGAGGTCGTCGGTTCGCCCGGCGTTGCGAACATCGGTCTCGATGACCAGATCGACTTCGAAGGGCTGCGCCCGTACCTTCTCCTCGGGAAGCACGCCAATGGTGCCCACTGCTCGGAGGCCGCGGACTTCGATCCGGTCGGGAGTCATGGCGGTCAGGCTATGGCGCCGTTGGCCCGAAGCCCGCTCACCTCGTCGACCGACCATCCCCAGGCCAATAACACCTCCTGGGTGTGCTGGCCCGGCTCGGGCACCGGATGGTGCACCTCACCCGGCGTGCGGCTGAACCGGGGGGCAGGGGCGGGTTGTACGACCCCTTCGACCTCGATGAAGGTACCTCGGGCCGCCATGTGCGGATGCTTCGGCGCCTCCGACAGCGAAAGGACCGGAGCGAAGCAGATGTCGGTTCCCTCCATCAGCTCGCACCACTCGGCCCTGGTCTTGGACAGGAAGAGTGCGGTGAGGTTCTTCTTGTGTTCGACCCAACGGTCGCGATCCATCCGATCGGGGATGTCGTCCTCGGTGAGCCCCAGCTTCTCGAGGAGAATGTCGTGGAAGCGCTTCTCGATCGACCCGACCGAGACCCACTCGCCATCGGAACATTCGTAGGTGCCGTAGAAGTGGGCACCGGTGTCGAGCAGGTTCGCCCCTCGCTCGTCGTTCCACGATCCGGCCGCATAGAGGCCGTAGATGGCCGACATCAGCGACGCTGCCCCATCGACCATGGCGGCATCGACCACCTGACCCTCACCGGAACGTTGCGACTCGAGCAACCCGGCACAGACACCGAAGGCCAGGTACAGGGCACCCCCGCCGAAGTCGCCGACGAGATTCAGCGGCGGCACCGGTGGCCCTCCGGTGGTTCCGATGGCGCTCAGTGCACCCGTGAGCGCGATGTAGTTGATGTCGTGACCGGCGGCGTGGGCCATCGGCCCCTCTTGACCCCAGCCGGTCATGCGCCCGTAGACGAGCTTCGGGTTCCGGGCGAAACACACCTCGGGACCCAACCCCAGCCGTTCGGTCACCCCGGGCCGGAAGCCCTCGATGAGTGCGTCTGCCTGGTCGATCAGTCGCAGGACGGTCTCGATGCCATCGGGGCTCTTGAGATCGACGGCCACCGATCGCCGCCCCCGGTTGAGCACGTTGAACTGTCGACCTCGGTCGAGGCCGAGATCTGCAGGTTCGAGACGATCGATGCGTATCACCTCTGCACCGAGGTCGGCCAACAACATGGCACACATCGGACCCGGTCCGATACCTGCCAATTCGATCACTTTGAAACCAGTCAAGGGTCCGGACATGCTCCGATCTTGTCACCCGGCCCTCCTGTCGGCCAGCCGGGATGACGGGCGGCCGCGGATGACGCGTTCGTCTCGACGCCGTGGTCATCGACCTGCAAGGCTGCGCCTCATGCCAGATCTGCGCCTGATCACGACCGAAGCGGAGCTACGCGCCATCATTCCTCCCCCGCACGCCCTCGTTGCCGACAAGACCATCGATCACCTCGACGCACACTGCCGGTCGTTCATCGAGCGTTCGCCGTTCGTCCTCATCGCCACCAGCGACGGAGCAGGTCACTTCGACGTCTCACCCAAGGGCGATCCGCCGGGGTTCGTGACCATCCTCGACGATCACACGCTTGCCATACCCGAACGACCGGGCAACCACCGCGCCGACACGTTCACGAACGTGCTCGCCCATCCACACGTGGGCCTCATCTTCCTGGTGCCCGGCGTCAGGACCACGCTGCGAGTCTCGGGCCGGGCAGCCATCACCGACGATCTACCGTTGCGCGAGTCGATGGCCCTCGAGACCAAGGGGCGGGGGCCCAGCGTCCCCGACGTCGCACTCCTCGTGCGCGTCGAGGAGGCAATGCTGCATTGCGCGAAGTGTGTGATCCGATCCAATCTGTGGGGCACCGAGGAGACCGTGCTCGCGGCCAACGCCGCAGGGGTCTCCGATCTGGCCGACGCCATGGCGGACCACGCCAACATCGACTGGCAAACCGACAAGATCCGTCGGGTCATCGAGCGCGACGAGCAGGACAATCTCTACTAGCCCGCCCTCTCCTAGCCCGCCCTCTCCTAGCTCGCCCTCTCCACCAACTCTGTCCACCGACCAGCGCCTGCACCCAGTCACGAAGCGCCGGACACCAGTCACCAGTCAGCCACCAATCAGGAGTACGCAGATGTCCGAATCGACCGCCCAGACCGTTGCCATCGACGAACCGATCAACATCCTGGTGATCGAAGGGTTGACCATGCCCGAGGCCAAGCCCGAGTTCCTCGCCGACATCGCGGCCGCCGCGCCCCCGGGCAGCACCATCAACGTGGTGAGCAGCGTCAAGGACGCGTTCGAGTACGCAGCGGAGGTCGATGTCATCCTCGGCATCCTGTCCAAGTCGCTCTTCGCTCAGACCCCGAACCTGCGCTGGGTTCACGCCATTGCCTCGGGCGTCGACATGTTCATGTTCGATGACTTCATCAACTCCCGGGTCGTACTCACCGGCGAGAAGGGACTCGTCGGCGGGCATCTGGCCGACACCGGGTTCGGTCTGCTGCTCGCCCTGACCCGCCAGATCCACACGGCCATCAAGCTCGGGCCCGATGGCTGGGCCAACCGAGAGGCGATGCGAGCCAAGGAGATCGAGCTCGAGGGACTGACCATGGGTGTCCTCGGATTCGGTGGCACCGGCCGCGCCATGGCCAAGCGGGCGGTTGCCTTCGGCATGAACACCATTGCGGTCGACGAGTTCCCGGCACCGGCATCGACGCTGACACCCGACCTGGGTGTCAGCGAGGTCTGGGGGATGGATCGCCTCGACGATCTCCTGGGCCAATCCGACGTGGTGGCCATTTGCTGCCCGCTCACCGACGACACCAACAAGATGTTCGATCACGACCTCTTCGCCAAGATGAAGGACGGCAGCTACCTGGTGAACGTCACCCGCGGCGAGATCATGGACGACGAGTCCCTCGTCGCTGCACTGAACTCGGGCAAGCTCGCCGGAGCGGCACTCGACGTGGCACCAGGGGAGCCTCTTGCGGCCGATCATCCGCTGTTCGGCCTCGACAACGTGGCCATGACGCCCCACACTGCGGGAGCCAGCCAACTCCGAGCGCCGAAGAACGTGGCGCGCTTCTGCGACAACCTCCGTCGGGCCCAGGCCGGCGAGGACTTCGCCGGCGTGGTCAACAAGCAGCTCGGATTCTGAGCGGTGTCCGAAGAATCGATTGCCCCGAACGTGTCCCGCAAGTTGGTTGCGGTCGTTCCCGGCGACGACGCCGCTCCCGAAGCGGTGTCGGCATCGATGTCGGTCCTCGAGGCCATGGATCTGCCGCTCGAGTTCGACCTGCTGCCCCCGGGCTCCGAGCTCGCTGAGATGCCCGAAACCGAACGCGAGAACTTCGTCAACGAACGCCTCGACGCGGCGGACACCGTCCTGTTCGGCTCGACCAACGGCACCACGCCCGGCATCCAGCACCTGCGGTGGGGCCACAAGACCTACGCGAACGTACGGCCCATCCGCTGGCGACCGGGCTTTCGGTCCCCCATGGCCAACCCCGAGGGTCTCGACTACGTGATCGTGCGCGAGAACCTCGAGGACTCCTACGTCGGCATCATGGGCGACGTCGATGCCCTGCGATCCAGTGGCCTCATCGGGCCGCGGGCCCGCATCGCCTGGGAGGGGGAGGGACGGTTCGCGGCCAAGATCATCACCCGTCAGGGCACCGAGAAGGTCGCCCGGTTCGCCTTCGAGCTGGCCGGCAAGCGGGCCGCGAAGTCGGGTCGCAGCCCGCGTCTCACCGTGTCGGCCAAGACCAACATGCTGCCGGCGACCGACCGCTACTTCTGCGACATCGTCGAAGAGATCGGGTCCGACTACCCCGAGGTTCGCCTCGAACGCTTCATCGTCGACGACATGGCCCACCGACTCGTCACCCGCTACGACGAGCTCGACGTCCTTTTGCTTCCCAATCTCTACGGCGACGTGCTGTCCGATCTCGGAGCCGGCACCGTCGGCGGCCTGGGCCTGGCCCCCTCAGGCTGTTACGGCGACTCGTCGGCCTATTTCGAATCGGCCCACGGCACCGCTCCCGACATCGTCGGACAAGACCGCATCAATCCCACCGCCACCCTGCTCTCGGCGGTCATGATGCTCGACCACCTCGGACTGGACCAGGCCGCGACCAGGCTCGATCGCGCGATCAGCGAGGTGTACTCGATCGGGCGTACGCTGACGGTTGATCAGGGTGGCACCGCCACGACCGACGAGTTCGCTACTGCGGTCAGAAATCTGCTGAACTAGCCCAAGGCTCGAAAAGGGGAATCACCAATGAAGTACTACTCCTGCGATTCACATGTCGTCGAAGGCCCCGAGGTCTTCGCCGGGCTCGAAGAGCGTTTCGGCTCGAAAGCTCCACACATCGTCAAGAACGACCAGGGCGAGTTCCTGGTCATCGGCGACACTCGCCCGGTGCCCGTCGGCCGCCTCGGAATCGCCGGTAGTCGCCTCGATGACCCGGCCACCGACGTCCGTATCGCCAAGGGTTACGAGGGTCTCAACCCGGGTGTACGCAACCCCGAACTTCGTCTTGCCGAGCAGGACGTCGACGGCATCGTCGGCGAGGTCATGTACCCAAGCCTCTCGATGTTCACCTTCGCCGTCGAGGACGACAAGATCCGCGAGGCCGCCTTCCAGCAGCACAACGACTGGGTGTTCGACTACTGCACCCCGAACCCCGAGCGCCTGATCGGCATCGGCTGCCTTCCGATACCCGACGTCGAGGCCTGCGTCCGCGAGGTCAAGCGGGCCGGAGGCAAGGGTGTCCGCGGGTTCGCCATTCCGTCGCACGCACCGATCGACAAGCCCTACAGCGATCCGATGTACGACCCGCTCTGGGCCGTGCTGCAGGAGATGGACCTTCCCATCACCATGCACATCTTCACCGGCACCTCCTTCGACTGTGGGCTCCCCGAGCACTGGGGAACCCCTGGCGGAACGATCAAGGGCTACACACTGGCCCACACCACCGTCGTCAACTCCACCATCGACCTCATCTGCGGTGGCGTCACCGAACGCTTCCCCAGACTCAAGTTCGTGTTGGCCGAGTTCGAGACCGGCTGGGTGGCCCACTTCAAGCAGCGCTTCGATCACGCCTGCTACCGCACGCCGTGGCTCATCGACAAGTCGCTCACCCTGCGCCCGATCGAGTACTTCGAACGCAACTTCTGGATCACGTTCGAGGACGACATCCACGGCATCCTCACCCGCCACGAGATCGGCGTCGACCGTCTGCTGTGGGGCAACGACTACCCACACCACGACTCGATCTGGCCGAACTCGATGGGCGTGCTGTCCGACGTCCTCAAGGACGTACCGGACGACGAGAAGGAGAAGATGGTCTGGTCGAATGTCATCGACCTGTACAACATCGACGTCTCCAAGCTCCCCGCCTGAACCGGGCCAACCACAGCCCAGCCAACAGAATCCAGCGAACTGAGTGCAGTCCGCGTCGCCTGAAGCGGTGCTTCTGCACTCAGTTTGCTGTTTTGGGTCGGGGTTTTGCTGTCTTGGTCGGGCTGGTCAGAACAGGCCGGGGCCACGCCTCGGTGCAATCCTCCAGCGGAAGGCATCGTCACCGAGGTCGAGCCGATCGATGACGTCCACACGCGTCGCGGGGTCGAACACGGCCAGCACGCCTTCCCACAAGCCCCGCCATCCGTCGAACATCTCGGGCACACACTCGGTCTCGAGTCCGCGCATCAGCCGCCAGCTGCCTTGCACCACCACCTCACCATCTCGGGCGACGGTGCCCTCGGGCACGATCTCGACGCGGTCACCGTGCGCGCCGAGCAAGACGGCCAACACCTGCGCCGGGCGGTCACCCAGACCGGGCGTGATGGCAGCCGAGTACTGCATCCCGATCCGCCTGCCCGTCCGGTACAGGATGCTCGACGCGTCAAGTGGGCCCAGCTGTTCGACCAGCACCGGGATGAGATTGTGTAGGTAGTCGATCGAGTAGTTGCGGGCGGCCTTGGCCAACCGTTCAGATGGCCACGAGTCGGCGTCGAGGGTCGGCAGCGCAGCGGGGTCGGTGGGCGGGCACGACTCGCCGAAGCGGAATCGGACACGCTCGTGGGGAGCGAGCTCGCGGTCCTCCTCGACGTAGTAGCCCTCCAGGCCGGGATTGCCGTCCATGGTCTGGCCGGTGCAGACGAAACCGAGACGCGGATTGCCGAGCGAGACGCCGTTGTGGCCATGCCAGCCGTGCAGCATTGCCCGGGCGACCCGCGTCGGGATGGCCGCCAGGGCGGTCCCGTCGAAGATCCATCGTGGGGGCACATAGCGCACCCAGGCCTTTCGATCAGTCTCGGGTACGAAGACCACGCTGACGCCCCCAACGTGGTTCGACAGGTAGTGATACTGCGCGCAGGCCACCGCGTCGGGCAGACCGGTCAGTCCGAGCTTCTCCAGACCGGGCAGGAACTTCTCGAGGTGTTGTCGGCGGAACAAGCCGAACAACGCATCGGCCGCGCGGTCCTCTCCCTTCTCTACCACCAACGCCAGGACCAGCCCGGTGAGATAGCGGTGATAGAGCTCGGCGAGCGCGATCATGGCCTGTTCGTCGTATTCCGCAGGTTCCGACTGCCCAGCATGTTGAGACGGCATCCGCGCAACCTACCGTTGAGCCCAGTGTCCCCCACAACTCCCGACAGCGTGCTGACCCCCTCCCGTTCCGCTGCCGCTGAACATTCTCGATCGGACTCGATCGCTCGACGCTACGGCATGCATCTCGTCAGCCTCGGCGTACTGTTCTACGCAACCGGGCCGGTCCTCGCCCGATCTTCGACCACCTCTGGTGTCCTGCTCTCGTTCTGGCGCCTTTGGTTCGGGGTCGCTGTGCTCGGGGCCGCACTGCTGGTCCACCGCCTCTCGGGACGATC
>JAHECQ010000382.1:0-2180 GCA_024641625.1 Acidimicrobiales bacterium
TCGGCGGACCGGTTCGCGGGCCCTGGGCCGAGGCGATAGCTCGGCTGGCCCGACTGGACAATGTCCATGTCAAGCTGTCGGGCCTGACCACGCCAGTTCGCCCCGGCTGGTCCGAGGACGACTTCCGACCCTTTGTCGAGCATGCGCTCGACCTGTTCGGTTCGCATCGTCTGATCTATGGGAGCAACTGGCCGGTCACGCTCGTGGCCGGCTCCTACGAACGTCAGTGGGAGGCGATTCTCGGGGCGCTGTCCGGGCTCGACTCGTTCGAGCGTGACCGCGTACTCGGTGGGAACGCCATCGATTGTTATCATCTGGATGTGCGCCGGATCGGTGGCCGTTTCACGATCGAGGGGGATCGTGAAACGGCCGGGGTCGTCGCCGAGGGGGAGCCATGAGTAATCCGGAGACCAGTCCGATGCCGGCACGGGCTGCGGTACATCCCTCTGCCCTGCGAACTCGGATTCCTCCAAGTGGTCTCCGGGAGTACTGGTATCCGCTGATCGTCGCGGCCAAGGTGCCCAGGCAGAGGCCGGTCCAGGTGCCGTTGCTCGACACCGAGGTGACGGTCTTTCGGGGGAGTGATGGCGAGATCGGCGCCCTGGATCCGATCTGTCCCCATCGTGGAGCCTCGTTGTCCCAAGGTGATTGCCATTTCGAGGGCACGGTCAGCTGCCCCTACCATGGTTGGACCTTCGACCGGCACGGCGAACTGCTGGCGGTCTTGGGAGAAGGCCCCCGCTCGCCCTTGCCGGGAATGTCGTCGGCCCGAGCCAAGGCGTATCCGACACGGACGCTGAAGGGCATGACCTTCATTTGGATGGGCGACGGAGATCCAGCCCCGATCGAGGAGGACGTTCCGGAGGAGTTCTTCGACGAAGGGGCGCTGGTGCAGTTCGCGCAGGACATGTGGGACTGCAACTGGCGGGTGGCGATGGAGAACATCTTCGACGCCCACGTCTTCTACGTGCATCGCAACTCGGTTCAGTTTCGGTTGTTGCCGGTCTCGACGCTCTTGGCCATGGTTCATCTCGGCCCCCGGCGGGCCCGCCCGTCGGTGATCAACAACCGGGCGATTGCCTACCGCATGGAGGACAACCCGACGGCAAGGTTGCTGAGCGAGGACGTGGGAGATCGGGCCGACAGCGATCCTTCATTGCCTGGCGATGGGACCGAGGACATGGCAGCGTACCGATCGGCCTATCCCGGCCTCGACGGGCAGCTCTGGCCCCGCAGCAACCTGCGATTCCGTTGGTCGCAGCTGATGGCCCGGCTGCTCGATGCCTGCCACCGTGTGGGTCTCAGACGAGCCCGGGGCCGCCAGGTTCACAACGAGGAGTGGAACGGTCTCCATCTTCCCGCCACCTTCCGGGTGGACTACCAAACCCACGTCTACACCCGCTTCGGCATCCCGGTGGGCACCGACCGGACCCGAGTGGTCTACCTGCACACGACCTACCCGCCGTCCACCCGCCGGCGAGTTCTGGACTGCATCCACTTCCGGCTGTGGCAGAACTGGCAGATGAATTTCAACTTCTCCGGTCAGGACAAGAAGATCGTCGAGAATCAATCCTTCTCGCACCGTGAGAAACTGTCCGCAACCGATGCATTCCCGTTGGCCTGGCGCTCGCTCATCGTCGAACACAGTCGGGACTCGATTCGAGAACGCGAGGGGGCGAGCCGGTTCCGGGAGTCGCCGGTGAGTCTCGTCGCCGACGACGAGCAATGAATCCGGCAGCGAGGTTCGCCGGACGCGCCGCCATGGTCACCGGTGCCGGCCAGGGGATCGGTCGGGCCGTAGCTCGTCGTTTGGGGGCCGAAGGGGCCGCGGTGGCAGTGGTGGAGCGCAATCCCGATTCGGCGGCCGACACGGTGGCCGAACTCCGCCAGTCGGGCTTCACCGCAACGGCAGTAGTCGCCGATGTCGCCTCACTCGCCGGTGCCGAATCGGCATGCCGGGCCACCATCGAGGCGTTCGGGACCATCGACGTACTGGTGAACAACGTCGGTGGGACCATCAAGATCAAACCATTCGCCGAATACAGCGAGGAGGAGATCGTGCGGGAGATCGAGCAGTCGTTCCTTCCCACGCTCTGGTGTTGTCGCGCCGTCGTGCCCCACATGCTCGCCCAGGGTCGAGGCTCGATCGTGAATATGGGTTCAACGTCACCTCGAGGGAT
>JAHECQ010000382.1:2190-4223 GCA_024641625.1 Acidimicrobiales bacterium
AGGGTGCCTTACGCTGCGGCCAAGGGCGGGGTGATGGCCTTGACAACCTCCCTGGCGATGGAACTCGCCACCACGGGGGTGCGGGTGAACTGCGTGGCGCCGGGGGCAACCCGGGTCGAGGACCGGGTGACCCCTCGCGATCCCAGCCCCCCCGACGAACGGGACCGCGCCTGGAGACAGGAGCTCCAGGTCTTCCTGGACAACCAGATTCCGATGGACCGTTGGGGGCTACCGAACGAGCCGGCAGCAGCGGTGGCGTTCCTGGCGTCGGACGACGCGAGCTTCGTCACCGGTCAGACCTTGGTCGTGGCCGGCGGCATCTCTCTCTAGGGCTTCCTGTCTAGGGCTTCCTGTCTAGGGCTTCCTGTCTAGGGCTTCCGGGCCGGGGTTCGAGGTGACAGTTGGGTTCTGTGGCTGGTGGTCATGGTGTCGGGGTTTGGTGGTGGTTGTCGAGGAGTTGTTTGGGTGTGCGGCCTCGCATGAAGTCGCCGTGGTTGCAGCGGCGGGTATTGTAGCGAACCAGCCAGGTGTCAGCTTCGGTTTGGAGTTGGCGGATTGGAGCGAGTACTGATTCTCGCGGTGTTCAGGCTGCGGACTTGTTGCCAACTACATCGAAGTTTTCTACAACCACCGCAGGCCCCACCAAAGCCTCAACATGGCCGTTGACACACCAGCCGCTTCATCGAGGTCGGCTTGTTTCATCCAGCCACGCAAGCAGCTGTCAGAGATGCCGAGATCCTCAGCTATCTGCGCCACCAGCTTCTCTCGAAGACGGGCCAACTCGACCGCGCGTCGACGGAACTCACGTGGGTGTGGACGGGCATCTGGACTTCCTTCCCGAGACGACAACAGTCGCCTCAGAGCTGGTGTCCGTCAACCCGGGGGACTTCCACTTGGCAGGGTCTGGCGTACTGCCCTAGCGTTCGGGTCGATGAGCGCCACAAGGTTCGCCTTCGTTCGCTGGGGCGCTTTGCTGAGCTGTATCGGGCTGATCGCAGCTGCTTGTGCGGCCGCAGACCCTGGCGTGATCGAAGCGGGTGGCGACTCTTCTGCGGCGAGGACTGAGCAAGATGAGTCGCCCGCTTCGGCGGCCTCGGGCGGGGAGAGCGACTCGGGTGCCACCGCGCCGGGTTCATCAGCCGACATCTGTCCCGAGGGCACCCTGGGGACACCGGGTGGCTGTTACCTGTTGGTGGAGCGCACGGGCGGGTCGTGTCCCGTGGGCGCCGTCGCGGCTGATCCGGACGGTGACTGTCGACGTCCGGTCCCGAATGGACCACAGATGCTGAGTTGTCCAGACGACTCTCTCGGTACTCCTGGTGGGTGCTACGTGATCGCGGTTCGCTATCTCGGTTCATGTCCGGTCGGTTCCGTGGAGGATGCGACGGGAGACTGTCGACTGCCGGTTGCAGATGCACCGAGCACAGCGTCTTGTCCCCGCGGCGCGCTTGGGGTGGCCGGCGCCTGCTACGTCCTTGTCGATCGAACAGGTAAGTCCTGTCCGTCAGGGTCGGTCGAAGATCGGGCTGGTGACTGCCGTTTGCCCGTGGCTGATGAGGTGTCGACGGCTTGCCCATCAGATGCGTTGGGCGCACCTGGTGCCTGTTATCGGATTGTCGCCCGCGAAGTCGGTCAGTGCCCGGTGGGTTCGGTCGATGCGGGCGGGGAGTGCCGTTTTCCGGTTGCGAACGCACCAACCACAGAGACGTGTCCCGCGGACGCTCTCGGCACACCGGGCGCGTGCTTCACAGTCGTGGAGAGAGTCGGTATGACGTGTCCAACCGGCTCGGTGGAAGATTCGGGCGGCGACTGTCGCTTCCCGGTCGCGGACGTGCCACCCTCGCCCAGCTGCCCGGCGGGGGCGCTTGGGCAGCCGGGTGGATGCCGCGTGCTGGTAGCAAAGACAGGTGGCACGTGTCCTCCCGGGTCGGTTGAGGACGACCTCGGCGACTGTCGGCAGCCTGTCGATCCCTAACAAGATGCGGAAAAGTGGGGTCTCCGGCCCGGGTGATGCTCGACAGGTGTGATGCGGG
>JAHECQ010000383.1 GCA_024641625.1 Acidimicrobiales bacterium
TCTCGATGTCATCCATGAACAGGGCGGCGATGATCTCCATGGCGGCATTGGTCGTCATCCCGCTAGTGTCCCCTGTCGTGAGGGACCTACCAACCCGGGACCTCATTCTCCGGGAAGCCAAGAGCTGTTTCGCCCGCCAGGGATTCGACGGTACGTCGCTCAACGACATTGCGGCCGGGGTCGGCATCCGACGGCCGAGCCTGCTTCATTACTTCCCGTCGAAGGAGGCGATCTATCAGCAGGTGCTGCTCGACGCCTTGGCCGAGTGGGGCACGCAGATCGATCGGACTCGTGTCGGGGGTCTCGATGGTTGGGATCTCATCGACCGCGTGCTCGAGGTCAGTTTCCGGTTCTTCCAGGAGAACCCCGAGATCGTTCGCATCGTGCGTCGCGAAGCGCTGGCCGAACAAGGCCCGCTCGGGGTGAACCTCGGGGAGGCCTTGCGGCCGTATTTCCGTCGAGCGGTCTCGTTCTTCGAGCGCGAGATGCAGGCCGGCCTCTTTCGCTCCCAAGATGCAGAGAACCTGGTGGTGACCGGCTACGGCGGTCTTCTCACCTACTTCTCCGATCAGTCGATGCTTCGAGGACTGCTGGGCGAGGACCCGTACTCGCCCGAGGCCCTGGACCGTCGATTCGCCCATCTCCGGCAGTTTCTCCGGGCGGCGCTCGAGCCCTGAGGTGACGGGGCCGCCTCGTTGACCTCGGCGATTACGCTGCACGAGATGTCCAGCGCTCCGAGCACCAATGGCCGAACCCTCTCCGAAGGGGACTCCAAGGCATTGCTCGGGCCATTCGGCATCCCCTTTCCCGACGAGCGCGTGGTGGCGAACGCAGTCGAGGCAGCCGGCGCGGCGGCCGAGATCGGCTTCCCCGTCGTGGTGAAACTGAACGGCGACAACATCGCCCACAAGACCGAACGCGGCCTGGTGCGACTCGGGGTCGGTACCGGAGAGGGAGTCCGGGCGGCCGCCGACGAGCTACTGGCGGCAGCGACGGCCGAGGACGGTGACGTGTCCGTCCTGGTCGCGCCGATGATCAAGTCCAACCGCGAGTTCATCTGTGGCGTGTCGATCGACCCACAGTTCGGTCCCACGGTGCTGCTCGGTCTCGGGGGCATTCTCGCCGAGGCGATCGCCGACGTCGTGATCCGTCTCGTACCCCTCACCCGGACCGACGCTCATGAGATGATCGATGAGCTTCGTACCCAGACGCTGTTGAGCGAGTTCCGGGGTGAGCCGGCCGTCGACCGGGAAGCATTGGCCGATGTCCTGGTCGCCTTGTCCGGCGCTGCGGAGTCGGTCCCGGGTCTTCGGTCGATCGATCTGAATCCGGTGCTCATCGATCGAGGGTCACCGGTGGCCGTCGACGCGCTGGTCGAGCTGTCGGCCGAGGCGACACCCGACCGACCAACGCCGGATTCGGCATTCGGTCCGGAGCATTTCCGGGCACTGTTCGAACCGCGGGGGGTGCTCGTCGCCGGGGCGTCGTCGCATCCCGGCAAGTTCGGTTTCGTCGTGCTCCACAACCTGCTGGCTTCGGGGTACCAAGGACAGGTGTTCGCCACCAATCGCGACGGGTCCGAGGTGCTGGGGATCTCCACCGTGGTCGATGTCGACCAACTTCCCGACGGCGTCATCGACCTCGTCGTGGTCTGCACACCTGCCTCGGCCAATCCGGACCTGCTCCGCAAGTGCGCGGCCAAGGGTATTCGGGCGGCTTTCCTGACCTCGGCCGGCTATGCCGAAGCGGGCGAGGAAGGCGTTGTCGCCCAGCATGATCTCGTCGATCTCGGTCGCGAGCTCGACATGCTGATCGCCGGTCCGAACGGCCAGGGCGTCGTGTCCACGCCCGTGTCGCTGTGCGCCCAGATGGTGGCGCCCTACCCGCCGAGAGGGCACATCGGGGTTGCCAGCCAGTCGGGCAATTTCGTGTCATCGTTCCTCAACTGGTCGGGCCAGTCGGGGGTCGGCGTGAGCCGGGCTGTGAGCGCAGGGAATGCGGCTGCGGTGGGAGTGGTCGACTACCTGCGTCACTATGCCGACGATCCCGAGACAGCAGTGAGCCTGGCCTATGTCGAGGGCATCGCCGATGGGCGCATGCTCTTCGACCGGTTGCGTCCGCTGACGGCGATCAAACCGATCGTGCTGGTCAAGGGCGGGGCAACGGCCGGCGGGGCGCGCGCTGCGGCCAGCCATACCGGAAGTCTGGCAAGTGACGATCGCGTCTTCGACGGAGCGATGCGTCAGGCAGGAGTGATCCGCGCACTCACGGTCGAGGCGGCCTATGAGGCGGCGGCCACTTTTGCCACCCAACCCCTGCCCAAGGGGCCTCGGACGGTCGTCATGACCACCGCGGGCGGCTGGGGGGTGGTGACTGCTGACGCCATCACCGCCGGCGAACTCGAACTGTTGTCGCTCCCCGAGGATCTCCTCGCATTGATCGACACCAAGCTCCCCCCGCGTTGGAGCCGGAACAACCCGGTCGACCTGGCGGGGGGCGAAACGCGGGACACGATCCCCGAGGTGATGGAGATGATCGCCAACCATCCGTCGGTCGATGCGATCGTGTACCTGGGGCTCGGCATTCAGTCGAACCAGGCAAGGATGATGCGAAACGGCCCGTTCTACCCTGGCCACGGCCTCGATCGCATCGTCGAGTTCCATCACAAGCAGGACAGACGTTATGCCGGCGCGGCAGCCGACATCTCCGTGGCCACCGGGAAGCCCATTCTCACTGCGACCGAACTGGCGGTGACCGATCCGACCAACGCCGGGCCGGTGGCGGTGCGGGCCACCGGCCGGCTCTGTTACCCGTCGGCGAACCGGGCGGTCGTCGCCCTCGAGCAGCTGTGGCGCTACGCGCGCTTCCTTCAGCGCTAGGTTCCCGTCCATGGCTCCCCGTCCCAATCGCTCGAAGTCCGTGCGTCGATGGGCGCCGTTGGGTCTTCTCGTCGTGCTCGCTCTCGGTGCATGGAACCGGGCCCAGGCTGCCGATGTCGACGAGGCCCGTCTCGACCCCATCGAGTACGACGCGCAACTGGTCACCCCGATCCTGTCGCCGCGACGCATCCCCCAGACGCTGCAGGCGCCCTTGGCGGCAGATGCGTTACGCCCCGAAATCGACGCCGTTGTCTCGGCATCACCACCCGACACCTGTCTGGTGGTGTTGAACGACGGTCGAGCGCTCGAGGACCGTTCGGGCGACCGTTCGCTGGTGCCGGCTTCGAATCAGAAGTTGGTCACCACCTGGGCCGCCCTCGATGTCTTCGGACCTGAAAGCACGTTTCGCACGACTGTGCTCGCCGACTCGGTTCCGGTCGAAGGCGTCGTGAACGGCAACCTGTATCTCGTCGGGGGCGGCGATCCTTTCCTGGCCACCGACAACTGGTGGGCGCAGTACACCGATCAGGATGGTCGGGCGAGGACCCGGCTCGAGGATCTGGCAGATGCAGTGGTGGCCGCTGGAGTCCGATCCGTCTCCGGCGCGTTGATCGGTGACGAATCGGCCTTCGATTCCCAGCGCACGGGGCCGTGGGCCGAGCGCCTCATCGAGTCCCGCCAGGCCGGCCCCCTGTCGGCGCTCTCGGTGAACCAGAACTTCACGTCGTGGCCGGCCGTCTACGATGGCACCTTCCGTCCCCGGGTTCCTTCTCTCGACCCGCCGGCCGATGCGGCGCGGGTATTCGGCGACCTGCTTGCCGCCCGGGGTGTCGTCGTGGGTCAGGTGGCCACTGGTGTCGCAGCCTCCTCTGCGGTCGAACTGGCGGCCGTGACGTCGCCTCCCTTGAGCGATGTCATCACCCACATCAACTCCTACAGCGACAACTTCGGAGCAGAGATGCTCCTCAAACACATCGGCCGACAGGTCAGGGGCGTCGGATCGACCGTGGCCGGTGCCGAGGCAGTGACGGAGCTGGCCTTCGGGGCCGACCTGCCGATGGCAGGGGTCGTCATCGCCGATGGTTCGGGGCTCTCGGAGGCGAATCTCACCAGCTGTCGCTTCTACGCCGCCCTGTTGGAGAACGCCGGGGAGCAATCACCGCTGGTGCAGTCGCTGTCGATCGGTGGGGAGCGGGGAAGCCTGGTCGAACGCTGGGTCGGAACGCCGGTGGCCGGTCACGTCTTCGCCAAGACAGGCACGCTGAACGACGTCAGCGCACTCAGCGGGGTCGTCGATTCGCTGGCCGACGACGAGACCGCACTGGTGTTCTCCT
>JAHECQ010000384.1 GCA_024641625.1 Acidimicrobiales bacterium
CGGCCAACTCGAAGGCCAGCGCCTCGCCCTCGGCCGCTCGCTGCGCCGCGTCCGGAGGGCCCGCCCAATCCTGCAGGAACTCGATCTCGACCAGCAGTTGATCGTGGCGGTCGAGGACGGCCGCCAGATCGGTCACCGACCACCCTTCCCGCTCGAGTCGCTTCCACCCGGCGATGTTCAACCCGATTCCGGCGCAACCGGCCCCGGCCGACGCCGCCACCCGTTCCTCGAATCCGGCCCGGGGGATGGTGAGGTGACTGAGCACCAGATCCTCAGGGCCCAGGGCCCGGGCCTGATCAGCTCGTCGTGCGCTCGTCCGCTGTGCCATCCCACAGTTCACCACGTGCCAGGCGTCAGTGCCTGCCTCGGTTCCGGCAAGTTCCGAGTTCGAGTCCGGTGGCCCGGCGGCTGGATCCGTGAAAGGCTCCATGGCGCCGGTCTCGTGGGCGCATTGGTTTCATGGGACAGTGATCGCAGGCACGAAGCGGGTGCCCGCACAGCAATCAACCAACGGGAGCAGACATGAACGATCAAGTATCCATCTGGCAACAAGCGTCGGATTGTTTCGAAGCGAAGATGGCAGCGATCGGCGACGATCAATGGGACGCTGCGACCGACTGCGGGGAGTGGACGGTCCGCGAACTCGTTGACCACACGATTTTCTGGCAGGCCAACCTGGGGACTGTCCTCGGAGCAGGCACCAAGCCCGAGGACGGTTGGGTCTCCATCAAGGCGGCCATCGCGGCGACGCTCGCCGATCCTGCGTCATTGGAGGGCACCATCGAGGGCGGCCCGATGAACGGCATGGCCAAGCACCAGGCCATGGGGTTCGCCACTGCCGATGCGCTCATGCATGCCTGGGATCTCGCTCGTGCGATCGGAGCCGACGACACCCTGCCGGCCGACGCGGTGGAGGCGGTACAGCTGGGAATGTCCCAGGTGCCCGAGAAGATGCTCCGACAGCCGTCGTTGTTCGGCCCGGTCATCGAGGTCCCCGAAGACGCCAGCGCGCAGGACAAGCTACTCGGATTCCTGGGTCGACAACCCTGATGAGTGAGGTTCGGATGAGTGAGGTTCGGATGAGTGAGGTCTGGCTGAGAGAGGTAACGAATGACTGAGGGAATCGAGGCCGTCCGCCGTATCTGCGAAGGCTGGAACACGATGACGAAACAGGACTGGCGGGACGTGTGCACCCCCGATGTTGCGTACCAGAACATGCCGTGGGACCGGACGGTCGTCACCGGGCCCGACGCCATCTTCGAGACCCTCGAGAGCTTCGGTGGTAGCTTCGATGTCCGCATGGAGGTCCGCCACCTCGACGGCAGCGATGCAGTCGTGTTCTCCGAGCGGGTCGAGCACTTCACGCCTCGGGCTCCCAGCGGCGATGCCCACCCCACCGAACCGTTCTCCCTCCCCGTCGCCGGGGTCTTCGAACTCGCCGATGGCAAGATCTGCGCCTGGCGCGACTACTTCGACCGACGCGCCATGAAGATCTGACGTCCCGGCGACGTCGACTCCTCCCGGGCGGCGAGAAGGGCATCCCAAGAAGCAGATAGGCCCATCGAACTGAGTGCCGGCGGTCAGTTGGTGGGGTTCTGCTCCCGGTAGTAGTCCCACGCATCAACGATCGAACCGTCGGGAAGTTCGCACATCGGCTCGGGGCCCGAGGTGGTGCCTCCCTGCTCCTCGCAGAACACGGCCGCCGGGTTCGGGATGCCGGTGTCGTCATCATCGCCAGCGCTGCCGCCGCAGCCGGCAGTCACCAACAATGCTGCCGCGACGGTCAGCAGCATGCCTCGTGTGGTCTTCATCCGGTCACTGTGGCGGCTCCACCAGACCAAGGTCAGGGCCGTTGGTCACAACACCGGTGGAGTCCGCCGAATTCGACACGTCACCGCGGCCGATCCAAGCCGAGTCTGTGGCCGATGGAGGGAAGGGTTTGGTCGCGGGCGACTAGGTTGACCACATGCCACGAGGCAGCGCACGCTCCAACGGACCCAGCTATCGCTCCGTCACCCGTTCCGACCGGGTGGCTCCACCCGAGCCCCTTCTGGAGGAATCCTACGAATGGATCGGGGCCGATCAAGTCGACGTGGCCCGGTACACCAGCCAGGAGTACCACGATCTCGAGGCCGAACACCTGTGGCCCAGCACCTGGCAGATGGCATGCCGACTCGAGCACCTTCGAGACGTTGGCAGCTACGTGCTCTATGAGATCTGCGACCAGTCGATCATCGTGGTTCGTGTCTCCAGTGACGAGATCAAAGCCTTCCACAACGCCTGTCTGCACCGAGGCACCACCCTGGTCGAGGGCGAAGGGAAGGTGGCGTTCTTCAAGTGCCCGTTCCATGGGTTTGCGTGGAGCCTCGATGGAACCTTCCGTGGCATGCCCGCGCCATGGGATTTCCCCCACGTTCAGGCGGACAGGTTCCGGTTACCGGAGGCTGCCGTTGCCATCTGGGATGGCTTCGTGATGGTGAATCCGGATCGTTCTGCCCCACCGTTCGAAACCTACGCGGCACCGCTCATCGATCACTTCCGCCGGTATCCCCTGACCGATCGCTACGTGGCTCATCATGCCGCGCAGGTGGTGGACGCCAATTGGAAGACCACGCAGGAAGCGTTCATGGAGGCGTACCACGTCTCCACTACGCACGCGCACACCATCCGGTTCGCCAACGATTTCGACTGTGCCTATGACATCTTCGGCCCGAACGTGAGCCGTTTGGTGCAACCCATCGCCGTGCCGGCCAATCATCTGATCGGTCAGGTCAGCCAGGAGGAAATGGCCGGCGTGTTGCAGCGAATGCTGCCGAAAGTGGACCGGGAGCCGGTTCCTGAAGGGGTTGCCGCTCGCCATTGGCTCGCCGAACGCTTCCGGGCGTCGTTGACCAGGCAATGGCGTACGGATCTTTCGGCGGCATCAGAGAGCGAGATGCTCGACAGCATCCAGTACTTCGTGTTTCCGAACTTCTTCCCCTGGGCCGGATACGCCATCCCCATCGTCTACCGCTTCCGTCCCTGGGGCAACGATCCGAACACCTCGCTGATGGAGATCATGGTGCTCCACCCGATTCCCGACGGCGGCGACTACGAGACCGCGGCCATCCATCAGCTCGAACGAGGCGAGAGCTGGCGACACGCGCCGGGTTTCGAGCTGCTCGGCATGGTGATCGACCAGGACATGGCGAACCTTCCCCGCGTCCAGAAGGGCCTCAGAGCGGCCGCCCACCGGTTCATCACGCTGAGCGACTATCAGGAGATCCGACTGAGGCACTTCCACGGTCGACTCGACCAAGTGATCAGGACCTCGTCGAAGCCGTCGTCGGAATGGAGTTCGGAGGGATGGTCGTAGGGATGGTCGTAGGGATGGTCGGCGGCGGGTCGGCAACAGCCGGTGAAACGGTAGGGATGTCGCCGAGGAGCAGCTGCCAGGCGATGTCCAGATCGGCGCTGGCGGCAACCGGCCGACTCGGGAGCTCGATCAGGACGACGTCGAGACGGTCGATGGCAGCGTCGATGGCATCGCGCCCACCGGTTCCGCCACCGACCGACTTGGACTCGTCGAGGACCGACCGAGCGGCGGCGACATCCTGCTCTGCAAGCCCGTAGTTCGCCTGATAGAGGAACAAGCGGGCCCGCGACATCAGTTCCATGCTGCGCAGGACCGCCAGCTCTTCGGTGAATGCGGCCTCGGCGTCGGTGACATCAGCCTCCAGGCCGTCCAGACGAGCGAGCTCCACCCCCAGATCGTCGATTCTGCCGTCGAGCGCATCGACCTCGCTGCCCAAGCCGTCCTGGTTGCCGCCAAGACGGTCGAGGTCGTTCCCCAGCTGGACGAGCTCTTGCTGGAGGGCGACGAGCCGATCATCGGTTTCCGCCAGACGCTTGTCGATCGCCGCGGTCTCCACGGCGTTGTCCTGCACCGGCTGGAGCACACGATCGTCGAAGATCGGCCATGCCACCGCAATCACCCCGAGGACCATGGCGATGGCCAGCACCAGGAGGAGCGCTCGCCACACTCGCCGGAGGATCGGTCGGTCCACCGCGTCGATGGGGGCATCAGCATCGATGGGGGCATCAGCATCGATGGGGGCATCAGCATCGATGGGGACATCAGCGTCGATGGGGACATCAGCGTCGATGGGGACATCAGCGTCGACGGGGGCGGTGCTCTCGCCGAGCCCCTCGGTCACTTCGTGCTCGGGCT